>NZ_JBRCWE010000029.1:0-15708 GCF_053497555.1 Raineya sp.
GTTTTAGCTCAGCTGGTTCAGAGCATCTGCCTTACAAGCAGAGGGTCGGGGGTTCGAATCCCTCAAACTCCACCCCAAAGCCTCAAAATTCAGTTTTGAGGCTTTTTTTATTGAAAAAATTGGTAATTATTTATGTTCAAAAAGTTCAAATGTTCAAGCGTTTGAGGTAAAAGTTTTACTCCGTCAAAATATCCAATGTTCTAAATCCTGTTTCCTGTTTCTAAACTACAAATTACACCTAAACATTTACAAAATTGGTAAAATATGCAAGAGAACCAAATCATTCTGATAAATAAACCCTATGGTTGGACTTCTTTTCAAGCCCTCAAAAAAGTCAAATATCTCTTAAAAGTTGCTAAAATAGGACACGCAGGTACGTTAGACCCACTTGCTACGGGTTTGCTTATACTTTGTACAGGAAAAAAAACCAAAGAAATACCCTTGTACCAAGCCCAAGAAAAGGAATATACAGGGACTTTGGTTTTGGGCAAAACTACTCCCTCCATAGATTTAGAAACAGCTTTTAATTCCGAAACAGATACCAGCCACCTGAAAGCTCAAGATGTAAAAAAGATACTTTCCGAATTTTTGGGAGAAATTGAGCAAACACCTCCTATTTATTCCGCTGTAAAAAAAGATGGAAAGCGGCTGTACGAACTTGCTCGTAAAGGAGAGAGTACAGAAATCACTCCTAAAAAAATACATATTTACGAACTGGAAATTGTAAATGCAGAAAATTTCCCTGAAATAGAGTTTCGTGTTGTATGCTCCAAAGGCACTTATATTCGTAGTTTGGTGAGGGATATAGGCGAAAAGTTGGGTGTAGGGGCTTATCTGAAAAGCCTTTGTCGCATACGTATTGGAGAGTTTTACTTGGAAAATGCTTGGAAAATTCCTGATTTAGAAACTCATTACAGAAAAAATAAAAAAGGCGAGTAAAATCTCGCCTTTATGTATAACAATCGTTTGCTTATCTTCCTCCTCTGCCGCCTGTTCTACCCCCTCCTGAACTTCCGCCTGATGAGCCACTGCTTCTTCCGCTACTAAAACTTCCCGAAGAGGAACTTCTCTCTCTACCGCTACTCCAAGAGGAGGACGAATTATTAGAATTGCTTCTACTGCCCCAAGAGGTTCTATTGTTGCTTTCGCTCCTATAACGCTCCGATGAATTGGAATTATTGTAGCGTTCAGAGTTGGTATTAGTTCTTTCTGTTTTTATTCTACCTGTCCGAACTTCATTGCTTTGTGTAGGCGTGTAGGTATCAGATGAGTAGTTTCTTGTTCTACCACCTGTAATCACTCTACCTCCTTGGTTGCTATCATCGTTATTATTATTGCTATTGGGTTGCAATCTTGGATTAGGATTGTTTCTGATGAAATTGCTACCTCTGCCAGCCGAAGCACGCGGACCTACATAAACATTTTGGGGAGTGCGGTTATCGTTCCAAGACCAAGTATTGCCCCAACCACTATTCCAACCCCAAGGTCTATTCCAAGAGTTCCAACCATAGCTATAACCTATGTACCAACCGTTGCCCCAACCTGTATTCCAATAAGGATTGCCCCAACCTCCACCATACCAATAAGGATTATTCCAGCTATTATACCAATATGGGCTGTTCCAGCCGCCATACCAATAAGGGTTATTCCAAGAGTTCCAACCATACCCCCAGCTATTACAACTCCAACAATTATTCCAAGTGTTCCAACTATTCCAGCTATTCCAACGATTATCGTTCCAAGAATTGTAATTATTCCAATTGGCACTTTGGCTGTTCATTGGTACATACAAACTGCCACCTTGCGTAACAGGATAATCCAAAGCATCGGGATTGCTAAAATTGCTGATAGGTCTTTGGTCGTATTCGCTATTGTAGGCATCGCTTGTCAAGCCGTCATTTTCCAAAACTCTTTGATTTTGGCGAACTTCTGCTTTTTTTACATCATCACCTACAAAATACACGTCATCATATTCATCGCCTTGCGAAACGAGCCTACCTTGCGAAGCACAAGAGAAAGCACCAAACGCAAGCAAAACGTAGTATACCCAATGCCTTTTCATAAGCGTACAAGTTTGGTGGTTAATTTACTAAATTAGTAACAAAAACCGAGCCATTTCGGTTCAAATTTTTTATTTTTATGTATAATGCACCAATGTATTACAAGAGCCTTGTGTAAGGCAATAGTTTCTTATAGGGACTAATGGCAACAATTTTGCAAAAAATCAGGAAAGCCCTTTTCAAATCTTACATAAGTTTTTGAAAAAAATTATACCTTTTGTGAAACTTTATACACATTTCTACGTAATACAAGAAAAGAGCTATCATAAAAAAGTAGTTTTTTCATACAAACAGGTGTGTATCTTAAACAGGTGCAGTAAAGGCATCAACCTTTGGTTGATGTTTTTTTGTTTTCTGACAAACATTTTTTTCTGCAAATAGTTTTCATTCAAACAACATCATATTTTTTAATGAAAAATTTATGAGCTATCCAAATTATGAGTTACTATTCTATTAAAGATGTAGAAAACCTTTCAGGTATCAAAGCCCACACCTTGCGTGTTTGGGAACAAAGATACGATATTCTCAAACCCAAACGTACCGATACCAACATTCGTTATTATGACGATTTTGACCTCAAACTCATTCTCAACATTTCGGTACTTAATAAACACGGGCATAAAATTTCGCATATTGCCCAAATGTCGGCAGAAGAACTGCGTACCGAGCTTATCCGCCTTACAGAAAAATCTACTGATGCCCAAGACAAAATTCAGGCTTTTACGCTCTGTATGATGGATTTGGACGAAGAACGCTTTGAGTATCTGCTTTCGCAGAGCCTCAAACAAATGGGCTTTGAAAATACTATGCTTCGGGTAATTTTCCCTTTTTTGCAAAAAATTGGCATTTTGTGGCTGGCAGGCACTATCAATCCTGCTCAAGAGCATTTTATTTCTCATCTGATACGACAAAAAATAATTGTAGCCATTGATAGCCTCAAACCCAATTATACCGAAGGCAAAAAATATATGCTTTTCTTACCCGAAGGCGAATGGCACGAACTTTCACTACTATTTACCAACTATATTTTGCGTAGCCGAAAGCAAAGAACTATCTATTTAGGTCAGACCGTACCGCTTAACGACCTCCAAGAGGCTTACAAAATCTACCAACCCGAATTTCTTTTCAGTGTGATAACTTCTACCCCTTCTTTTCACCAAATACAGCAGTATATTTATGAAATTTCAAGAAGTTTTCCTGAAAGTAAAATCGTTCTCACGGGCAGTCAGGTCATAGGACAAGGGCTGGATACTCCCGAAAATATCCTGATTTTAGCCAAAATGGAAGATTTGCTGGATTTTATTCAGGAAAATGCTTGAAGTGTATTATGCAAGCAGAATAATATTTGGTCTGTATAAAAATAGTACAATTCAATAGTTGAAAAAAGTCAATTTTTGGAAAAATTTTACAAAAAAATACAAAAAAAATGCTAATTTGCTTGTATGGTTTTTGGGGGTATTGTAATTTTGTATCAGAAATTTTGAAAAAAAGATTTGTCTAACCCTTAAACCATACCATTATGGCAACTGCAAAAAACGCGGCTACTGAAGCTGTAAACAAAATGGCTGAGCAAAACCAAGAAGCTCTTGTAAAAGTAAAAAACACTTTGAAAGAAGCTTTTGCTAACGTGAAAAAAACCGTAGGTCTTGACAATGCTCCTGACTTCATTAAAGAAGCAGTAGAAGCTCAAGAAAATTTGGCTAGCAACTGGTTCGATTCTCTTATCCGTGTTGCCCAAGTAAAATCAGTAGAAGAACTTAACGAAGTGTTGAACACCCAAGTAAAACATTTCCAAAAGAACTTCACTACTGCTATGGATTTAGATTTCTGGAAAAAGTCTTCTAAAAAAGGTGCAGAGTGGAAAGCTACTGATTACGTAAACGTAGATTTCGCAAAAGAAACTATGTTGAAAGTAATTGACCTTTGCCAACCTGCAAAGTAATTGCTTACCCGCTATGATAACCCAAAAGCCGAGTTTTATGCTCGGCTTTTGTATTTTTGAAAAAAATCAACAAATTTTTATTTTTCAATACTTTTCTTTGTCTAAATTTGCTTAAAAAACCTCAACCACCTTGAAAAGCTATATTATCATTGATTTTGATAGTACTTTTACACAAGTAGAAGGACTTGATGAGTTGGCTCGTATCGCCTTGCAAGATGCCCCCGATGGTAAAGAACGCATAGCTCAAATTGAGCAAATCACCCACGCAGGTATGGAAGGGAAAATTTCTTTCGCCGATGCCTTGCGTGAGCGGGTAGCTCTGCTTTCTGCACACCGAAAGCACATTGAAGCTCTCATTGAGTTTCTGAAAACCAAAGTATCCCCTTCTATACAGCGAAACAAACAGTTTTTTGAGCAGTTTGCTAATAATATCCTGATTATTTCCAGCGGCTTTCGGGAGTTTATTGTGCCTATTGTGAGCGAATACGGCATAAAGCCCGAAAATGTTTTTGCCAATACTTTCCTTTTTGATGAAAATGGAAATATCATTGGCTACGATACCAGCCATTTGCTTGCTCAAAACGAAGGCAAAGTGCTTCAACTCAAAGCCTTAAATCTTGAAGGGGAAGTGTATGTTATTGGAGATGGCTACACCGACTACCAAATGCGTGAGGCAGGTCTTGCCAACCAGTTTTATGCTTTTACCGAAAATATCAAACGCGAAAGCGTTACTGCCAAAGCCGATTATGTTCTACCAAATTTAGATGAATTTCTATTCTTACACAAATTGCCTATGCAAGTATCTTATCCCAAGCATCGCATCAAAGTTTTGCTTTTGGAAAATATTCACCCCAAAGCCAAAGCCATTTTTGAAAAAGAAGGCTACCAAGTAGAACTGCTCAAAACTGCCCTCAACGAAGCCGAATTGTGTGAGGCTATCCGAGAGGTTTCTATTTTGGGCATACGTTCCAAAACCAATGTTACTGCCAAAGTACTGGAAAATGCCGAAAGACTCATAGCCATAGGTGCTTTTTGTATCGGCACCAATCAAATAGATTTGAAAACCAGTATGCACAAAGGCGTGGCAGTATTCAACGCCCCTTACAGCAATACCCGAAGTGTAGTAGAACTGGCTATCGGTGAGATGATTATGCTCACCAGACGAATTTTTGAAAAGAGCAATCTCACCCACCAGGGCGTATGGGATAAATCTGCCAAAAATAGTCGTGAAATTAGGGGTAAAAAATTGGGCATTGTAGGCTATGGTAATATTGGTTCGCAACTTTCGGTAGTGGCAGAGGCTTTGGGTATGCAAGTGTATTTTTATGATATTGTGGATAAACTCGCTTTGGGAAATGCCCGCAAAGCCAGTAGCCTTGATGAACTTTTGCAAGAAGTTGATTTTGTAAGCCTACACGTAGATGGCAGAAAAGAAAATGCCAACCTGATAAGCGAAAAAGAATTTGATTTGATGAAGGAAGGTGTGATTTTCTTGAATTTGGCACGCGGACATATTGTTGATATTGAGGCTCTTGTGAAAAATATAAAAAATGGTAAAATTGCGGGAGCGGCGATAGATGTCTTTCCTTACGAGCCTAAAAATAATGATGAGGAATTTATCAGCCAACTGCGAGGTTTGCCTAATGTAATTCTTACCCCTCATATTGGCGGTAGTACCGAAGAAGCACAAGAAAATATCGGTGAGTATGTTCCTCAAAAGCTCATTGACTACATCAACACAGGTAGCACCTATGCCAGTGTCAATATGCCCAATTTGCAACTTCCTGCCCAAAAAGATGCTCACAGACTTTTGCATATTCATAAAAATACAGCAGGTATTCTTGCCCAAATCAACCAAGTGCTGGCAAATCATCAAATCAATATTCTGGGGCAGTACCTCAAAACCAACGAGGAAATTGGCTATGTTATCACAGATATTGATAAAGAGTACAGCAAAGATGTAATAACCGACCTAAAACGCATTGAAAACACCATTAAATTTAGGATTTTGTATTAGCAATGCTTTCATTTTTCTTCTCAAAGCGATGATTTTGCTCATTGTGAATGGGAATAATTTTTGCTAACTTTGTGTTTTGAAACAACCTTAAAGTCAATTTTTTGTATGCACTACGGTATTTTCACAATTCCTGAACCCAAAAATGAACCCGTGTATAGCTATGCACCGGGCACTAAAGAAAGAGAACTTTTGAAAAAAGCACTTCAAGAGCTAAAAAGCAAAGAATTAGATATTCCAATGTTTATTGGTGGCGAGGAGGTACGCACGGACAATCGGAAGCGTATTGCTCCCCCTCACGAATTGAGCCACACTTTGGGTTACTACCACAAAGGCGGCAAAGAGGAGGTTGAGCGTGCTATTCGTGCCGCTCTCAATGCCAAAGAGTTATGGGAAAATATGAGTTGGGAGCATCGGGCAAGCATTTTTCTGAAAGCCGCCGAACTTATTTCGTCCAAATATCGCTACCAGCTCAATGCCGCAACAATGCTGGGGCAATCTAAAAGTGTATTCCAAGCTGAAATTGACTCTGCCTGTGAAATTATTGATTTCCTTCGCTTCAACGTGAAATTTATGGAGCAAATCTATCGTGAGCAACCTATCTCTTCGGCAGGCATTTGGAATAGAGTAGAGCATCGTGCCTTAGAGGGTTTTGTTTTTGCCCTTACTCCTTTCAATTTTACAGCTATTGCAGGCAACTTGCCTACCTCACCTGCTATGATGGGGAATTGTGTTGTGTGGAAACCCGCCGAAACGCAAATCTATTCAGCTCACGTACTAATGAAAGTATTTAGAGAAGCGGGCGTCCCTGATGGTGTTATCAACTTGGTTTTTGTAGATGGTCCTACTGCAGGCGAGGTAATTTTCTCTCACCCCGATTTTGCAGGTATTCATTTTACAGGAGGAACAGGTACTTTCCAAAGAATATGGAAAACCATAGGCGAAAACATCGCCAAATACAAGACCTACCCTCGCATTGTAGGCGAGACAGGCGGAAAAGATTTTGTCTTGGCTCATCATTCTGCCGATACCAAAGCCTTGGCTACGGCACTTATTCGTGGTGCTTTTGAGTATCAGGGGCAAAAATGCTCGGCGGCTTCCCGAGCCTACATACCTGCGAGTATCTGGGAGGAGGTGAAAAATTATATGCTTGCCGATTTGAAAGAAATCAAAATGGGAAGTGTGGAAGATTTTTCTTGCTTTGTCAATGCTGTGATAGATGAAAAAGCCTTTGATAAAATTACAGGGTACATTGAGCAAGCCAAAAAAGACGGAGTAAGCATAATAGCAGGCGGCAATTACGACAAAACCAAAGGGTATTTCATTGAGCCTACCATTTTGCAAGTACAAGACCCTATGTATATTACGATGCAAGAAGAAATTTTCGGTCCTGTGCTTAGCGTATATGTGTATCAGCCCGAAAATTTTGAAGATGTGCTTACGCTGGTAGATAAAACTTCGCCCTATGCCCTTACAGGAGCTATCTTTGCCCAAGACCGCTACGCTATTGATTTGGCAAGCAAGCGTTTGCGACATTCGGCAGGAAATTTCTACATCAACGATAAGCCCACAGGAGCAGTAGTAGGGCAACAACCCTTTGGTGGTGCAAGAGCATCAGGAACAAACGACAAAGCGGGGTCTATGCTCAATCTTTTGCGTTGGACTTCTGCCCGTGCCATCAAAGAAACTTTTGTTCCACCCACCGATTACAAATATCCGTTTATGGCAGAAAGTTAGCAGAAAACTACTAACTTATGCTCTCGTTGTTTTAGAAAAGAAATTTATCTTTGCAAAGTAACCCCTAGCGACCGCATCACTGCTCGTGATGTGGTCGCTTAAATTTTTAAGAAAAGCCTAATCAGCAAATCCTATGCCAAGCTATTCTTTGAAAAAAAATCTTGCAAAATTGTGGTGTAATATTCAAAAAAAACTTTAATTTGGGTTACAAATTTCAAGTTAGTCTTTCGCTACCTTGCTCCAAAGCAAGTATCTGAATCTCAATTGTTTATAGAACCTAAATGAAAAAGCATTATGATACACATCAACAAAGAAAAACTTTTAGCAGATAGAGAGCGTCTGCTCAACATCTTGAAAAACAAAGATTTAGATGAGCATACGCATAGGCTTGTACGCGAAGATTTACGCAATGTAGAAAAAGAGCTTGCCGAAATAGCTCCCGAACTTTTGAAAGAAAACAATGATAATCAGCAAACTAAAAAATAGACCTACCTTTTCATAGTGCATTTCTGTAACTATTGAGGGCTTCGTTCAACGCGAAGCCCTCAATGCTCATAAGCCCAATTAACTTTTTAGCTTACCAACTATCTCAAACTTTTCAAAAACTTTTTCGCTGTGTGGGGCATCAGCCAGTTCTTGGGTGAGGTCTTGCCCTGCCCAATGCTCGTAATGTTTGCCTTCTCGCCAAAGGCGTGAGCGTGAAACATCATAAATGAAACCATTATAAGCTACCCATATTTCGGGGCGGTCTTGTCCGTTGCGTAAAGCAAGTTGCTGTTTGGTGTAAGTAGCTAAATTTTCATTCATACAATCTCTATTTCTGCCAAATCTTTGCCAAACATTTCTCCCCAATCTCCCTTAAAGCAATCTTTTTGAGCTTTTTCACCCACTATTTGCACAAACTGCTGACGAGGTATAAACTCTGCCCCTAAACTTTCTAAATGCTCAGTATGTACTTGGCAATCAATGAGTTCAAAATTATTTTTCTCTAAAATTTTACATAAAGTGATAAAGCCATATTTGGAAGCGTTGCTCACTTTAGAAAACATAGATTCACCAAAAAAAATACTTCCCAAGCCAATTCCATACAAACCTCCCACCAGTTTATTTTCCTGCCAAACCTCAACGGAATGAGCATAGCCCAACTGATGCAGTTCTATGTAGGCACTTTTCATTTCAGGGGTTATCCAAGTTCCATACTGCCCTTCTCTTTTTATTTTTTGGCAATTTGTAATCACTTTTTCAAAAGCCTTATCCATAGTTACTGAAAAAGCCTTTTTCTTGAAAAGTTGTTTCATACTTTTGGATACCTTTACACAAGCAGGATACAGCACAAAACGGGGTTCAGGCGACCACCAAATAATAGGCTCTCCTTCCGAAAACCAAGGAAATATCCCCGAACGATACGCAAGCAACAATCTTTCTACCGATAAATCTCCGCCTACTGCCACAATTCCCTCTCGGCTGGCAATATGTACAGGTGGGAAAAAAAGCTCATCTCGTAAGAAATAGTAAGCCATAAATGCTCGTAGCTAATTTGCAGAAAGTATTCCTAATTTAATTCAAGTTTGGCTGAAAAGCAAATTTTCCTCCAAGAAATTCTGTGGAAAATTTTTGGTATAAAATTTGATGTAATTTCGGAAAATTATTACAAGACTTAAAAAATTTTTTTTGCAATCAAAAGCAGTTTTATTCAAAAAAAACGAAATCAATCTCTTTTTTATTACACCAAAACTTACACCAATGTAACTTTTTTGCCTTCTGTTTTCGTAAATAAGATAAAAGGGTACTACAAAAACAAAAGACACTATACCACTTACAATACCAACAGCTAAAACTTCTACGTGTATGAACCTCAGTATGAATGACATTGAAAACTTGCTTTGGAGTTTCCAAAAGCACGTTCCCGAGGACAAAGTAGGGCATAAAACCAAAGTACAATTGCTTAAAATAGCCCTCTTGCAAGAAGTGAATTTACCTTCTTTGAAGGTAACCGATGGAGACCCGTTCTCTGCTAAATGGCATAATTTATTTGAAGAAACCACCCAAAAGCTAAAAAATATTTTTAGCAGTTTGGGAGCCACGCCTGAGCAAATTGAGGCAATTCTCACCGAATATGGCAAGGTTTCTCATCATAACGTATGGCGTAGAGCTTCTTAACATCTCAAATTTCCAAGGTTAGCAACTGCTAACCTTTTTTATTAGCTGTAATTATTTACGTTCAAAAGTTTCAAAAGCTCAAGAGTCTGATGTAAAAGTTTTACTCCGTACTAAATATCTATTGTCCTAAATCCTGTTTCCTGCTTCTTATTTCCTGTTTCCATACTGCGTTAGACCTAAACATTACGATTAGCTTAAATATACTCCCAATCTACTTTCCTCGTCTAAAACAACGCTCACGTGGTTTTGTAAGGTAGTAGCCAGCGAATAGCCTACATAGTCAGGATTGATAGGAAACAGCTTGTTATCCCTATTTACCAGCACAAGAGTCTGCAAACTTTTGATAGGAATTTCAAAGAAGGGTTTGAAAGCGTAAAACATCGTTTTACCACTATTAAGCACATCATCTATCAAGATAATGCTTTTATGAGCCAAATTGGCAATATCTTCCGAAATTTGAATAGGTTGTGAGAGAGGGGCTGTTTTATCTAATTTCAGACTGCAAAGCCTTACTTTGAGTGGCGAAACCGCCTGTATTTCTTTATGTAACAAATACGCCAAATGCAAACCCATATTCTCAATGCCTACAAGCACTATTTCGGTTTCCTCAAAATGATTTTCGTAAATTTGATAGGCTAAACGTCTAATTTTCTGATGTACTTGCTTGGCAGAAAGGATTTGGGTAAGCATTTCTGTAAAATTTAAGACGGCTCAAATTGCCCCCTACCGACAAAATTGAGCCTGTATGAGTCTTAACCTTCTTTGAGGGCTTCTGCACCACCCACAATTTCTAAAATTTCTTTGGTAATAGCCGCCTGACGTGAGCGATTGTACTCCAAACGTAATTGCTTGATAAGTTCATTGGCGTTGTCGGTAGCCTTATCCATTGCAGTCATTCTGGCTCCTTGCTCCGAAGCATTGGACTCCAAAATAGCTCGGTAAAGTTTTATTTTCAAAGAGTATGGAATGAGGTCTTGGATAATTTCTTCAGCAGAAGGCTCTAAAATATAATCTCCACCTTCGGTTTGGGTTTGAGCGGTACTTTTTTGCAAAGGCAAAAAGGTTTCCTGTTTCAAAATTTGTGTTACCACATTTTTGAACTCGTTGTAAATCAAAACTACCTTATCATATTTGGCATCAGCATACAATTTTAAGACAAAATCTCCAATTTTCTTGACATTTTCAAAACTCAAACGAGTGAAAATATCGGTATGCTCTTCGCCAATAATCTGAAAGCCTCTTTTAGCAAAAAAATCTTTTCCTTTTTTACCCAAACACAAGCAATGCACATTGCCTTTGGAGAGTTGGGAGGCGTATTCGTTTTGAATAATATTGTAAGCAAATTTTTGAATACCGCTATTAAAACTGCCACACAAGCCTCTATCCGAAGTATTGATGATGAGCAAAATCTTTTCGGCAGGGCGTTCTTGCAAATATGGGCTTTCTATTTCGCCTGTATAGCTTGCCGAAAGATTGCTTAAAATTTTATTCAAAGATTCAGCATAAGGACGCATCTGCGTAATCGCATCTTGGGCTTTGCGGAGCTTGGAAGCCGCCACCAACTTCATAGCTTTGGTAATTTGCTGTGTTGAATTTACGGTGGCTATGCGGTTGCGTATCTCTTTTAATGAAGGCATAGGTTAGTACAGAGTATAGAGTAATGAGTACAGAGTAATGAGTAGTGCGTATAACTGACTATTTTGCAAAGAAAGACCTATGAAAATTTTGCATTTCCATAGGTCTTGTCAGGCTCAATAATTTTTAGCCATTTGAAGGGCAACTTCCTTCATTTTGGCAGTATCAGCATCTTCCAATTTGCCTTTACGCAAGTTTTCTAAAATCGCTTTGTATTCTACACGCATTTTTGCCAAAAACTCTTTTTCAAACTCTTTCACTTTTTCCACAGGAACACTATCCAAACAGCCATTAGTAGCTACATAAATAATGGCGATTTGCTCCTCCACAGGTACAGGTGAATATTGAGGTTGTTTCAGAACTTCCAAGTTTCTTCTACCACGCTCAATTACAAGTTTGGTAGCGGGGTCAAGGTCAGAGCCGAATTTAGCAAAAGCCTCTAGCTCACGGAATTGAGCTTGGTCAAGTTTTAGCGTACCTGCTACTTTTTTCATAGACTTGATTTGAGCGTTTCCACCCACACGGCTCACCGAAATACCTACGTTGATAGCAGGACGAATACCCGCATTGAATAGGTTAGATTCCAAGAAAATCTGTCCGTCAGTAATAGAAATTACATTCGTAGGGATATAAGCCGAAACGTCCCCTGCTTGGGTTTCAATGATAGGTAGAGCAGTAAGCGAACCTCCACCTTTTACTTTGCCCTTCAAAGATTCGGGCAAGTCGTTCATTTGGCGTGCTACATCATCAGAAGCATTGATTTTGGCGGCACGCTCCAACAAACGAGAGTGTAGGTAGAAAATATCACCGGGATAAGCCTCACGTCCGGGAGGGCGACGAAGCAAGAGCGAAACTTCACGATAAGCAACTGCTTGCTTAGAAAGGTCATCATACACCACCAAAGCAGGGCGACCTGTATCGCGGAAATATTCACCTATTGCCGCACCTGTAAAGGGTGCAAAAAACTGCATAGGAGCAGGGTCCGAGGCAGTAGCCGAAACAACAATGGTATAAGGCATCGCACCACCATCTTCCAAAGCCTTTACAATTTGTGCAACCGTAGAGGCTTTCTGACCGCAAGCTACATAGATACAATAAACAGGCTCTCCTCTGTCGTAAAATTCTTTTTGGTTGATGATTGTATCAATAATGATAGCTGTTTTTCCTGTTTGGCGGTCGCCGATAATTAGCTCACGCTGTCCTCTACCAATAGGAATCATAGCATCAATCGCTTTGATACCTGTTTGCAGAGGCTCATTTACAGGCTGACGATAAATTACGCCCGGTGCTTTGCGTTCCAAAGGCATATCATACAAATCGCCTACCAAATCTCCTTTGCCGTCGATGGGTACTCCCAAAGTATTCACAACTCTACCGAGCATCGCTTCACCTACTTTGATAGAGGCAATTTTCTTGGTGCGTCTGACGGTATCTCCTTCTTTCACCTCGCCTGCCTCCATAAGAACGGCTCCCACGTTGTCTTCTTCCAAGTTTAGAGCCAAAGCCTTGATACCATTTTCAAATTCTAAAAGCTCTCCTGCTTGCACTTTGGTAAGCCCATAAATACGAGCCACCCCATCACCTACTTGCAAAACGGTACCAACTTCTTCTAATTCAGCTTCAGTTTTTACGTTAGAAAGTTGCTCTCGCAGAATGGCAGAGATTTCATCAGGTCTGATTTGTACGTTCATAAATTTTGTATATGCTTAAAATTCAACCATTAGGAAAATCAGTCGCAAAAATACATATTTCCTTGATTGCAAAAAATTTTTTGTAATGATTTTTGTCAGAAAGCAATAAACAACTTACTTCATAAGGGCATTTTCTCTCACCTGCCAAAATTCCATATCTTTTTGGGCTTTTTTTCGGAGATTTTTATCTTTCTGAAAGCTCTTGGCAAGCCACTCCAAACATTCTTGCTCATTGCCTTTACGCATACCCACAATAGCACGTGCATACAAAGCAAGCGAAAAGTCTTGTATTTGCTCAAAAAGACGGGAAGCCTTATCGTATTGGTGTGTGAGCAAATAAATTAAACCCTGATTAAAGACGCTTTCGGCACTTTTGCCCGATTTCTGAAAAAGTCGTAAAGCCTCCTGATATTGGCTATCTTTTGCCGAAACAGCCTCTTTTACCTTCTGCAAACCCTGCCATTCGTTTATCCATTGCACCAAGATTGTATCTGTAAAGTTTTTTTGTGAAGCCATTTTAAGCAAACTATCTGATTTTTGTGTATTGTTCTGCTTACGCAAAAGCAAAGCGTAATTGTAATAAGTTTCGCCTTTGCCACCCAAATTTATTGCCATTTGCAAATGATAGTTTGCTTTCAGAAAATACTCCTGATTTTTGCTTTTCAGAAACTTTTGGGCATACCAAGTACCTATTTGATGATGTACAAGGGCATTGGGGTTCTCTTCAGCTTGCTTTTCCCATTTATTTAGCCACGAAAGCGTGTCGTTGGGAGCTATTTTTTCCTCTTTTTCAGGCACAACTTTCACTACTCGCATAGCTCTATACACCAACTGATTTTCGTCCTTCCCCAAAACTTCTACAATAGGCTGAATACTTGCCAAAGGCTCAATTTGCTTTTGCAAATTTTCATCAAGCAAACTTTTCAAGCAACTTTTCCACTCCTCAAAGCTAAGTATCTGAATACGAGCAGGCAGTTTGCGAGCCGAAAGAAAGTCTTTTACTGCTTCTGCTCGTTTTTGTGCCAACTTAAAATTTTGATTTTCTTTGCCTTCGGGAGAAAAAAAACCAATCACTCTTACAGGCTCTCGAAAAGATTGCAATTTTCTTTTTTCAGTTTCAGCAAGAATAGAGCTATTGGCATCAAAGAAAACACTTATACCTTTTTGGAGCAGATTATCCTCTTCAAAAGGATAAAAATACAAAGACGGCTCTGGGCTATGCTGAAAAAGCGAAGCCGTAGTAATTATCCCCTTGCCAATCGTGAAATAGGGGGTTTCGTACATTTTGCCTTTCTTTTGCTTGATTTTGGCTTTGAGCAAAATTTCGCCGTATTCCATTTGGGGCAAATACCAAAAAGCAAAAGCCGTATCTTTTTGCAACATATTCTTGCTGAAAGAAATTTGCAAAATTTCCCCTGTAAAATTTTGAGCATAGAAAATAACTTGTGCCTCGTAGGCAAGCATTTGTTTCTGCATTTCAGTAGGCAGTTTGATTTGCAACTGCCCACGTACTTGTCCGCCGTGCATTTCCAAAGGATTGGGGCGAAGCAAAATCACCTGTTTTTGTGAGAGTTTAGCAAGTTCTTTTCCTCCCTTGCAAGCAGAAAAAAGGACTAATAAAAGAAGGCAACGAAAATATTTTTGCATTTTTTCAAAAATTTGTAATTTTGCTTTTAGGTTTCATTTTTTGATGTAGGCAATGTTCAAGAGGTTCAAATGTTTTCTAGAATTTCACGCATTTGGAGTTTGTACTCGCTTGGGTGAGAAAATGGGAATGTCTATTTCACATATCCGCTTATTTTTTATTTATGCAACCTTTCTGACAATGGGTTCGCCTATCATCATTTACCTCATACTTGCTTTTATTATGAATATTCGCAGATATTTGCGAAAAGCCAACAATCCAACCGTTTGGGATATTTAATTTTAACTTCACAAAAATAATGATTTTACCAATAGTTGCTTACGGAGATAGCGTTTTGAAAAAAAAGGCAGAGGAAATTCCTGTGGGTACGCCCCTTTCCGAACTCATTGCCGATATGTACGAAACAATGTATAATGCTCACGGCATAGGGCTTGCCGCTCCACAAATTGGCAAAAGTATTCGTTTGTTTATTACCGATGGCACCGTTTTGGAAGATGAACCTGAACTTAAAGATTTCAAAAAGGTATTCATCAACCCTATCATTGTAGAAGAGACAGGCGACCTCTGGACAATGGAAGAGGGCTGTTTGAGTATTCCCAATATTAGAGAAAATGTAAGTCGTAAAGAAAATGTGCATATCCGCTACTACGACGAAAATTGGAATCTACACGAAAAAACTTATACAGGTATGGCGGCTCGTATCATTCAGCACGAATACGACCACATCGAAGGCATACTTTTTGTAGATTACCTGCCCCCTCTCAAAAAACGTATGCTAAAAAACAAATTGCTCAACATCAGCAAAGGGGCTATCAGTGTAGAAT
>NZ_JBRCWE010000030.1:0-98687 GCF_053497555.1 Raineya sp.
GGTGTATAGCTCCCATCTCCTTTGGAGAGGGGCTGGGGGTGAGGTCAAAAAACACAATATTGCAAAAATAATCAAATTTCTTAATAAATTGTATTTCAAATACTTAACCTTACAACTCACGTTAAACCATTATTTTTTAGAACGTGCTACAATTAGTTATCATCTATCAAAAAAACGTGCAGTTCACGCGGACCGTGAGCCCCTAGAACAAGTGTTTTTTCTATATCAGCAGTACGACTGGGACCCGTAATGAAGGAAAGCATTGAAGGAAAAACTTTATATTTTTCTCGCATTTTGGCAAGAGCCGTTTCTACATCATACACTATTTGCGAAGCAAAAGCCACAACAATATGAATAGGAGGATAAATACTCAAACTTCTGCCCAAGTTTTGTCTGCTACTCACCAAAATACTCCCTGTACGAGCTACAAGATATTCACAAGAAGTTATGCCAATTTCTGCATTTTTTAGATTTTGAGTATTTTTTTGAAAAGGAACATCTGTAAATTCTAAAAAATTTTGCAGTTCCTTCTCCCAAACAAAGATTTCATTGGCTTTTTTTTGCTTAATAAGTCCGAGCAAGTTAGCAACAAAGTCCTTTTCATCAGTACAATAGCAAAACTCTCCCTGTACCTTTTTTAGGTTTTGGGCAAAAAGAATTGCCCAGTCCTCATTTTTTTCATCAGGGTTGTAAATAGAAGCACTGAAATCAGGTCGGGCAGGTTTGGCAGAAGGCTGTTGCAAAGCCTTGTGAATAGCTTCTAAAATTTTTTCTCGGTCTTTATTCATCACAGAAACCTCTATTTCAATGTCTTGAAAGTTTAAGGTGCAAAATCAAAATGCACCTTGAACTTCAATTTATTTTTTCAAAATTGTATGAAAAAATGCCCCTTGTATTCAAAATTAACTTTTAGCTTTTTCGGGTTTGGGTAAAAGTGCTTTACGAGATAGTTTGTACTTGCCTGTTTTTTTGTCAATTTCAATCAGTTTGACAAGTATTTCCTCTCCAATTTCCAGCACCCCGTCAATGGTTTCCAAGCGTTCCCATTTGATTTCAGAAATATGCAAAAAGCCATCTTTACCGGGCAAAAATTCCACAAAAGCCCCATAAGGCTGAATAGCTTTCACTTTTCCTGTATAAACTTCACCTACTTCGGGAATAGCTACAATCATTTTTACACGATGCGAGGCTTTGTGCAAAGACTCTTCGTTGCTGGCATAGATATTCACAATGCCAATGCCATCTTTTTCTTCCAATACTACCGTAGCACCAGATTCTTTTTGAATTTCTTGTACCACTTTGCCGCCAGGACCAATCACAGCACCAATTTGGTCTCTTTCAATTTTGATAACCTCAATGCGTGGGGCGTGAGGTTTGAGGCTGGGACGTGGTTCGGCGATGCACTGCTTCATTAGCTCCAAAATATGCAAGCGACCTTTACGAGCCTGCTCTAAGGCTTCTGCAAGCACATCATACGAAAGTCCATCTACTTTAATATCCATTTGGCAAGCAGTGATGCCCTTTTCAGTGCCTACCACTTTGAAATCCATATCGCCCAAGTGGTCTTCATCTCCCAAAATATCGGAAAGCACAATATATTTGCCTGTTTTGCTATCGGAAATCATACCCATTGCAATACCTGCAACAGGAGCTTTGATTTGAATACCTGCATCCATCAAAGCAAGCGTTCCTGCACACACAGTTGCCATTGAAGACGAGCCATTGGATTCTAAAATATCCGAAACAATACGAATCACATAAGGATTTTCATCTTCGGGTGGTAAAACTGCTTTCAAACCTCTTTGGGCAAGGTTTCCGTGTCCTATTTCCCTTCTGCCCGGTCCGCGATTGGGTTTAATTTCTCCTGTGGAAAACGCAGGGAAATTGTAGTGCAAAATAAAACGCTCAAAACCTTGCTGAGTAGTAAGGTCAATCTGTTTTTCATCAAGTTTTGTACCCAAAGTAACGGTGGTAAGCGATTGCGTTTCGCCACGTGTAAAAATAGATGAGCCGTGAGCCATTGGCAGATAATCTACTTCACACCAAATAGGGCGAATTTCGTCAGCTTTTCTGCCGTCAAGGCGTAGTTTTTCATCAAGAGCCAAATTACGAGCCGCCGCTTTTTGAATTTCGTGGAAATATTTATCAGCAAGAAATAAATCTATTGTATGGTCTTCGGGAAGGCTATTGTAAAACTCTTCTTCTACGGCTTTGAAGGCTTTTTTACGAAGATCTTTATTGGCTTGAAGCAAACGAGCCGCCGCATACATTTTAGGATAATATTCTGCGAAGAGTTTTTCACGAAGTTCAAGGTCTTGTTTTACTTCAATAGGTCTTTTTTGAGTTTTGCCTACTTTGGCTTCTAATTCTTTTTGGGCTTTGCAAAGCAATTTGATAGCCTCGTGGGCAAATTTAAGGGCTTCCAGCATTTCCGCTTCCGAAATCTCCTTCATTTCTCCTTCTACCATTACAATATCTTTTTCGGAAGCTCCTACCATTATATCCAAAGTGCTTTGCTCCAGCTCTTCGGGAGTAGGGTTGATGACCAATTTACCATTGATTTTACCCACACGTACTTCAGCCATTGGTCCATTGAAAGGAATATCAGAAACCATAATCGCCGCCGAAGCCGCTAGCCCTGCCAAAGCATCAGGGATAACTTGGGGGTCGTGGGAAATAAGAAAGATATTTACTTGGGTTTCATTGTAGTAATCATCAGGGAAAAGGGGGCGTAAGGCTCTATCTACCAAACGGCTAATCAGGATTTCTTGGTCTGAAAGTTTGCCTTCTCTTTTGGTAAAACCACCGGGTATTCTACCTGCGGCGGCAAATTTCTCCTGATAATCTACGGAAAGGGGGAAAAAAGAGGGGTTTTCATCAGCTTTTTCGGCAGAAACTACTGTGGCAAGCAACATTGTACCACCCATTCGCACTACTACCGAGCCACAGGCTTGTTTGGCTAACTTCCCTGTTTCAATGCTAATTTCTCTGCCATCGGAAAGGGTAATTTTCTGAATAATTGGTTCGGGAATCATTGTCTTAGGTTTTCAATCATTTTTTGAACATCTGAAATTTTTGCAAATATAACAAAATTACAAGCAAAAGGAGAAATTTAGGAAACAATTTTAAGGATAGCACAAAAAAATATTCAGCAAAATTTTTGAGAAAAAACTTTTTTTTGTACCTTTGTGCCTCATTTGCAAAGGAGTTAAATTTTTACAGCAATGGCAGTTACCAGATTACAAAGAAAAAATCGCAAGAATATAGCTCGTGCCAAAGCACGCAACAAAGCTATCAGCCGTTTGATTGCTCTGCCTCCTATGAAAAAAGTAGATGTAGAAGCTATCAAGAAAGAATTTGCCGAAAAGAAAGGACAAAAAAGCTAAATCAAAACATTTTGCCTTGTGGCTCAATTTTGGGTTTGCCAAAAAAACATTTACCTTCATTCTTTGAAGGTATTTTTTTTAGTTTTTTGGCAAACACTTTTTTTGTTTCATTTTTTTTCGTAACTTGCCAAACCTTCGTACTATTGCAGGCAAGTAATCAATTAAATCAAACAAGTATGGAAAATTTTAACGATACTTCCGCTTCATCAAGCAGTAAATTAGAGGAAATCAAGCGAATTATTTTTGGTGAGGAAATTCGCACCTACAACGGCGAAATAGAAAATTTACGCAAAACCGTTGAGAATTACCGCACCCAAATTTCCGTAAAAGTTGATGAAGTAAAAATAGAACTGCTCAAATCTATTGAAGCCGTTGAAACTCGCCTCATTGAAAAAATTATCGCTACGCAAAACGCCTTACGTGCCGAATTAGAACAACACCGCCGCAATGCTATCTACAAAAGCACTTTGGGTAATATCTTTGAGGACATCTCTAAAACTTTAGCTCAATAAAACTATGGAGGATATCAACAAAAGCGATAGCTTCAAAAAACCTGATGTTTTTCCTACCGAAGAGGTAAATAGCTTCAAAGAAGCCGTTATCAATCCCGATAGGCAAGAATTGGAAGTAAAATTCCAAGGAATGAAAGACCTTTTTACGTCTATCATTTCCGAAAACCGAAAAGACTACGAAAAGCAACTCGCAGAAGTAAAGTCGCTCTTTTCTACCGTCATTGAAGAAAACCGCCGACAAATGCAGTTGCAAATGCAAGATATTTACAAAGCCTTGCCTCGTTTGCTCGCCGAAGCCGAAAAATTCCGCAGGCAAGAAGAATACATCACTATCAATGATGAGGATAGTATTTCAGGGGCTACCAAGGCGAAAATGACTAAACTCGGAGCTATCAAAGAATTTATTATTGGTAAAGATGCCAAAGATTTGCGAAACAAAGTAGAAAAACTCTACGAAGAAATTGATGAGGCTATTTCCAACGACCAAAACCACCTCAACGCCGTAGTAGAAGAAGTATATGCTCGGCTCAATAAAATGGAAAAACGCATCAGCGATGAATTGGAAAAAGCCCAAAATGAGTTCAAGGCGGAAATGAATGAAGTTGCTTTCTTACAAGCTAATAAAGCCGAAACGTATCGCATTTTACGTCAGACTTCCGAACAATTGCGTTTAGGAAAGTTGGAAAATAAATGAAAACACTTTGTACCGATTTTCTCAATCTTTTTTTCCCTGATTGCTGTGCCAGTTGTCAGGGAATTTTACTTTCAGGCGAAAAGAAAATTTGTACTGCCTGCCGAGCTAATTTGCCTTTCACACATTTTCATCAACTCAATCCGCAAGAAAATCCTATTTGCCAAAAATTTTACGGAAAAATGCCTATTCGTTTCGGTCTTGCTTTTCTGAAATTTACCAAATCGGGAAAAGTTCAAAAAATGCTTCATCAAATCAAATATCAAAACAACCCCGAACTGGCTCAAATGTTGGGCGAATGGTATAGCTCAGAACTTGCGAACTCCAATCTAAATACTGCCTTTGATGTTATTGTACCTGTACCACTTCACCCCAAAAAACTTAAAATCAGAGGCTACAACCAAAGCGAATATTTCGGTAAAGGACTTGCTACGGGTTTGCAAAGCTATTTTGAGCCTTCCGCTCTTATTCGCAACACCGCCACCCAAACCCAAACGAAAAAAAGTCGCTGGGAACGTTGGGAAAATGTAGCTCGTGTTTTTGAAGTACAAAAACCCGAAACTATCCGAAACAAACATATACTTTTGGTAGATGATGTAATCACCACAGGCTCAACATTAGAAGCCTGCGGTAAAGCTCTTTTAGAAGCCGAAGCTCTTTCGGTGAGTGTGGCGGCAATTGCAATGGCTTAATTATCTAACTTTTAGAAAAACAGAAATAATCCAAAATTTCCTAAAAATTTTGCAAACAAGGCATTTTTGCTTACCTTTGAAACCAAACCAACTATTTGTGGTATATGACTTCCATACTCGGAATTATTCCTGCTCGCTATGCTTCCACACGTTTCCCTGCCAAAGCTCTACACGAAATCAAGGGCAAATCTATGATTCAACGTGTGTATGAGCAAGCGGCACAATCTAATTCGCTTTCTAAACTTGTTGTAGCTACCGACCATAAAAAAATTTACGACCACGTCCTTGATTTTGGTGGTCAGGCAATAATGACCTCCACCAAGCACCCCAGCGGTACAGACCGCTGTTTTGAAGCTCTCCAAAAAATTGAAGGTAGCTTTGATTACGTGATGAATATTCAGGGCGATGAGCCTTTTATTCAGCCCGAGCAAATTGATACCCTCGCCAAAGTGCTTCTGGATAGGAAAGGCGTAGAACTTGCTACCCTCATCAAAAAAATTGATGATGAAGAGACCCTTTTTGACCCCAACGAAGTAAAAGTTGTTTTTGATGCCGAAATGGAAGCGGTTTATTTCAGCAGACACCCTATTCCTTACCTGCATCAAGTACCACAAGAAGAATGGCTACAAAAATTTGATTACTACAAGCATATCGGAATGTATGCCTATCGGAGCGATGTTTTAGAAAAAATTACGCAATTAGAGCCTTCCAATTTGGAACAAGCCGAAGGGTTGGAGCAATTGCGTTGGCTGGAAAATGGCTTTAATATTCGTATTGCCATTACAGATATTGAAAGCTACTGCATTGATGTTCCCGAAGATTTAGAACACCCCGCTATCAAAGAGTTTGTCAAAGGCTTAAAATAGCTTCTATATTTTTAGGCTTGGATTTCGGTTAAGAAAACCGTAGCCGTTTAGGTCTAATTTGTAGATAGAAACAGGAAACAGGATTTATAGAACATTGGATATTTAGACAGAATAAAACTTTTATTTCAAACTCTTGAACAATTAAACTTTTTGAACGTAAATAATTGCAGAAAACCTTGCTAACCTCTTCAATCTGAATGTATAAGGGGGTAAATAATCGGTTTGCTGGGCGAAGCATCGGTTTCTAAACTAATGATTTGCAAATTTAGCAGATAAGTGCCGTCAGGGATATAGTTTTCTACAAAAATCAGCTCTGTAATAGTGGCATTTTGGCGAACCGAATGAGGGTATTGCCAAAATGCTTTGTGCATAGCAAGCCTTCCGCCGTCTATCTCCCTATCTACCGAAGGCAAATCTACCAGCAAATGCTGAATATTTCTTTCTGCAAGTTTTTCGCCTACAAGGCTATGCAAGTAAGGCGGATTGCTTTGGTTGTAATTACGAGTTTTCTTGGTTTCATCATTGGGCAAAGTGCGAATAATAAGAGCCTCAATGGGAATATTTGGGGGTAAAAGAGCCTCAATTTGCTCCCAAAAAATGATTTTATCCTCATTGTGGCTTTGAGGCAAAACGCTTATCAGTTGGGCTAATGAAAAAAAGTTTTTGTGTAAAGCATTGATAGTGGCTTTATCCGCAGAGATATGCCCATAACATTCTGTATGCGTGCCGTTTCCGTGAGGGGTAAGCGAAATTTTTTGATAATTGCAAGAGCCTCCCAGAGCCACACTGCCCACAAAATCACCTGCTCGGATAGTTTCAAAGTAAGGCGGTTCTGCCCAATAGCAATTTGGGTTTTGCTTACCTTCTTGAATCGGAATAGATAAATCGTAAGGTTGAGAAAGGTCAAATGTAAAGAGTTGATTTGCCAGTTGAATGGTAGCTTGCTTTATCATTACAACACTCTTTACAAGAAAAAAAAACCCACCGCCGCTCAACCACCTACCCTTGCTGTGTATTTCAACCCTGGGGGAGTTCAGCAGGAGCTGGTCGTGGGCAGTGCAAAGGTACAAAAAAATGAATATCTGTCAAATTTTTTGGGTACTTTTTTGCAAATTACCCCTCAAAACGAAATTCAAGATTTTCGGGTTTGATTTTTTCATCATCAAGGCTTAAAAATTCTTGCCAAAAAGGCTCATTCGGCAAGAGAGCTACACAAACCATTTTTTCCTTTTTGATAGGGTGTTCGAAATACAAACGGCGAGAATGTAGGTTGATGCTTTGGTCTTTGTTGGGGCTGGGATAGCCATATTTGACATCACCTCGTATCGGTGAGCCAATCTTGGCAAGTTGAGTGCGAATTTGGTGCGGCCTGCCTGTTAGCAGTTCTATTTCCAGCAAAGTATAACCATTCAGATAGCCCAAAGTTCGGTAGCGTAACTCAGCTTTTTGGGCTTTGGGGTGAGGATAGTCGTAAGCCGTTACAAGATTTTTTTGCTCATCTTTCAAAAGCCAATGCGTGAGTTTATCACGTTTTTTAGGAGGTTTTTGGCGTGTAACTGCCCAATAAATCTTCTGTACTTTTCGCTCTCGGAATAGTTCATTCATTCGCTCCAAGCCCTTGGAAGTACGAGCCAGCACCACCAAGCCACTTACGGGGCGGTCTATTCTATGAACTGCCTCTAAAAAAACCGCTCCCGGCTTTTCGTATTTATTTTTGATGTACTCTTTGGCATAATCTAAAAGAGCCTTATCGCCCGTTTCATCGGGTTGTACGAGCATACCTGCGGGCTTATTGACAATAAGCAAATGATTGTCTTCGTAAATTACATCAAAAGGAAGTTTGGGAGTATGTTCTGTTTTCATTTTACAGCCTTGTAAGAATAGGTTTCTTTATCATCTTTTTCACCAAGGCTCAAAATTAACTCTTTTTTAGAGATTTTTTCAATTTTGAATTTTTGTTTGATTTTCCCTCCAAACTCATTTTCGGCTTCAATAAGCAAAAACCAAACATTTTCGTCCTGTACTACGCTCCATTTATTTTCTTTGGGAGGGGCTTGTGCGGGTTGGGAAGTGATTACACATTTTCCATTTTCAAAAAACTCTATATGCACCACCCCACGCCGATGGGGTACAGCCTGCATAATCATTTTATTTTTACCCATAACCACCTCTTGTAGCTCCCACTTACGTACAAGCAACTTTTGGGGTTCTGTTTGTAATAGTATTGTCAGTAAAATTTGAAGTAAAGTCATAACGAAACTATCTATTGCTCAAAATGAGCATACGTGTATATCTGCGTTGTATTTGCGAAGGGTTATTATTGAGATAAAAATCTACAAAAGCCCAAGCAAAATAACTTCCCTGTAAAGGCTGAGGCAAAGTAATGGTCGGAGCAGGTACGTTAACTTTGGGATACTTATGTAAAAACTGATTGATGCCCCCAGGAACGAAGTTAGTTTCTACGATACTTATACCTTTGGTAGAATCTGGTTCGGAAGCAAGCAAAGTTCCATATTGCGTAACCGTAACAGGAAATAAGAATTCCATTCTTTCTTTATTAACAATTCCTTTCAGGTAAATTGTATCTTTGGCATTGATAGAATTGGTGATAGAAATGATTACATCTTCGGGACGAATATCGCGAGTGCGAACCTTTTGAGGTAAGCTATATTTGATATTTCCATCTACTATCAAGAAAGCCCGAAAATAATAATCGGTGCTTGGTAGTAGCCTTTCAATAACCGCACTAAAAAGTTGGTCTTCATTGGCTTTTTCACCAAGCAGAAGGGTATCTACGCCTAACATACCGAGTTCAGGTACAGCACCAATAGCCCAACAAAATCCGTGTTGCGAAGCAGTTTTTTTCTTATCGGTATCAATTACCTCGCTTGAAATGCTCAGCGAAAGCCCATCACCAATAAAATTGATTTCTGTAATACGCAAAGCATTGACTCGCTCAATGGGCGAGCAGGCATTCAGGGCAAATAAGCCCAAAACAAGCAAAAAAGTAAAAAAGTAAAGTTTTTTCATAGTTTTAGAATTTTAGTTGAAAATGCAACTGCGGATAAAAAGTCTGATTAACGCCAATTCCTATTTCAGCATCTTTTTCTTGGTTCTTTTTCAGGATACGCTTTTTTTCAATAGCATTTTTCGTACCCCTCGTGCCAACCAAAACAATATCGGTAGCCCATACTACAGCAGAAGCAAAAGCCATACCATACGAGAGCAATTCTTGTCTTTTTGCTTCGGAAAATAAATTTTGGGCTTCGCTACGCGTCTGAGCCGCCAGATATTTATCATAGGTTTCGTGAGCCTTGATGTTCATCCATATACTTCCGCCAATTAAACCATAAACAGCTACGGAAGTAAGTGTCCAACGATTTTTCCAAGTGCCAGGATACTTCACTTTATTCTGACCCAGTCCGGGCAAAAAAGCCGAATATTTCATTGCTTGGGCGTTCATCAGATTGAATACACTGGGTTTGTAATCGGCTTTTACCTTTACTTTGAGGTTCAAGCCATCAAAATCAGGGTTTTCTTCTTCATAAAACCACCATATTTGCTTTTCTCCTGCTAAAATATCTTTACCATAATGCCCCTTGATTTTTTCCAATTCTTTGTAAGTTTTTCCACTATCTTGTGAAACAAAAACTTTCACATCATACTCGTACTTAAAATCGCTATTATCGCTAATACGATAGGGAATAACAATTTTTTTCTGTTCTCGGAGTAGCTTGATAGGCTCTTGCTTCAAAGAAGGGGCTACTTGGGCAAAAGCCCCCACCTGCCATATACTCCAAAAAATGAATAATAAAAACTTGTAACGCATAATGTGTCCTCCATTTTAGATTTTGACGATTTTCCGCCTGATTACTCCTTTATTCGTATGGATATGCAAGTAATAAATTCCTTTGCTCAAATCATTGATAGGATACCGGGTATCGTGTAATAAAGAAGTAACTTTTTTGCCAAAAGTATCAAAAATTTCAATGCTTTGCACAACAATAGCAGAATTTTTATTGTCTAAAACAAAATAATCCGTAGCAGGATTGGGCGAAATACTAATTTGCTTTTCCCAATCTTCTGGTAAATGATTGATAATGGCGTGGCTACTTACTTTCATTACTACCACAGTATCAGTGGGCAAATACAAATGATTTCCCAAATGAAAAGCCCGAATCAGTGCTTCGTCTTCTTCAAAAGTTGGAATAATGGTAAGAATGTTGGCATTATCTATTTGAGCTACTCGGGTATTTGAGGAAACAAATATCACTTCGGGCAAAGAAACATCAGTTTGAGCAGAAAGTTGTATTCTACCATCAGGAAGAGTATTTGTTACCAAAGTAGGCAAATCAACTGCTTGCGGCAACTTGAAACGATACAAGGCATAAAAATTTGCTCCTGTATTTCCGTTCAAAGTATTAGCGTTATTAGGTTCAAAATCAAAATCTACTACATTTTGAAAGTTTCCTGCCGTCCAAAGAAACCAATCTTCATTATCATTAAAAACAGCTACAGACCTTAACCTATCCTCTCCACTTCCTGAAAGAGTATGATACCAAAGCAAATCGCCTCTTTCCCCTGATAGTTTGAGCAAAGTGCCGTCAAAGTTATTCCCTGTAATATTAGATATTCCGCTTACACTTCCACCAAACTTACGATTGAACGTAGCATTGCCCAAATGCGATACCGAAAGCATTACATCTCCATTATGTAATGCCAAACTACCCAATTCGTCCCAAGTAGAGGTAGAGGTGCTTGCTCCACCCACACGAGCTACCCACAAAAGATTTGCAATAGACGAAGCCCTGTATTTAGCCACAAACACATCACGCCCCCCTGCCGAAGCCAAATCGGTAGTGGTAGGAGAAGGATTAAAATCTGACGCTCCTCCAAAAGTACCCGCAACAACAACCACGTCATTATCGGCTTTTACAGCCAGAGCATCAGAGCCTTCTGAACCCTCTGCAATATTTACAAAGTCCAAAACGCTTCCATTAGAGGCATTTAGTTTGGTTAAAAAAGCATTTCCCGAAGAACTTGCCGTAAGTATAGTCATAAAACCACTAATGGTTGCACCATTCGTGGCATAACCTACTACATAGCAAAAACCTGCATCAACAGAAATATCATAGACATTGTCGTTGGCATTCATTGCTCCAACACGAGCTGACCATTGATGCTCAAAAAGGCTTGCAATAGGATTTAATACATAGCAAGCCAGCCACCCTTCATAACCTGTACCCGAAGAGGGTAAAGTAATAGGGCTCGGTAAGGTTTCTACTACACAAGTTCCCTCATAATACCCTCCTACATATACTCTCCCGCCATTATCTACCTCCAAAGCGTAGAGCGTCTGAAAATTTGCCCCACCAATTACTTTGGCGGCAATAGCAAATGCAGTATCGTTGAAACCTTTGCTCAAATCGTAGGCTACAAAAAATGCATCTGTATCTGTTGGTAAATAAGAACCTATTGTCAAAGAACCTCCTACTGATACCGCTACTCCGTTCCCCGCAAAATGCCCTGCTACGATGAGACGGTTATTCATTTTATCTACTTTGATAGCATTGACTCTATCATCAGAGCCAGCACCAATCCTAAAAGCCCACTCAATATTTCCCGAAGGGTTTATTTTCATTACAAAAATATCTGTTCCGCCAGCAGAAACTAAATCGGTAGTAGTTGGTGAGGTAGGAATAGATACCGTACCACTAAAAAAACCCGTAACATACAAGTTTCCACTGCCATCAGTATCAGTATCTCTGATAATAAGATTAGGTGCTTGTCTGACCGCTTCTAACTTCAATCGGGCAAAGTTGCCTTGGGCATTTACTTGAAAAAACACAAGTAAAAAAATTATGATAGTAGATAGTAGTTTTCTTTGCATTGTTTTCAAAATTTTGGTGAAATAACTACAAAAAAACAAAAAAGCAAAAATTATACCTTTTTTGCATTTATACTTTTTTGCAAGATTTGGTAACCGAAACTATGATTTTTTCTTGATTTGAACAAATTTTTTCTTGAAAATTGAATTTTTTGCAACCCTTTCGCCCTCAAATACGTTTTTTCAAAAAATTGTAAAGTATGAAATCTGCAAGCAGTTTAGATATTCAGGCGATACGTGAGCAATTCCCTATTTTGGGGCAAAGTGTTCACGGCAAAAAATTAGTATATCTGGATAATGCCGCTACCTCTCAGAAACCCATTTCGGTTATCAATGCTCTGAGCGAGTATTACACTTCTTACAATGCCAATATTCATCGGGGGGCTCATTATCTTGCGGCAAAGGCTACCGAAATATACGAACAAGCCCGAGAAAAAGTAGCCAAGTTTCTGAATGCCCGAAGCAGTGAGGAAATTATTTTTACGCGTGGCACTACCGAAGGAATAAACCTTGTAGCCAGCACTTTTGGCAGAAAATTCATAGGCGAAGGAGATGAAATCATCATTTCTACTATGGAGCATCACTCCAACATTGTGCCTTGGCAAATGCTTTGCGAAGAGAAAAAGGCAGTCTTGAAGGTGATTCCTATTAACGAAAATGGTGAAATTCTGCTCAATGAATACGAAAAATTACTTTCGCCACGCACCAAACTTGTTTCGGTAGTGCATATTTCCAACGCTTTGGGTACTATCAATCCTATCCGGGAAATGATTCAGAAGGCTCATAGCGTAGGAGCAAAGTTTTTGGTAGATGGGGCACAAGGGGCTGTCCATTTGTCTATTGATGTGCAGGACTTGGACTGCGATTTTTACGCTTTTTCAGGGCATAAAGTATATGCCCCTACGGGCACAGGAGCTTTGTATGGCAAAAAGGAAATTTTAGAGCAAATTCCTCCTTACCACGGCGGCGGCGAAATGATAAAAGAAGTAACTTTTGAAAAAACCACCTACAACGAGCTACCTTTCAAGTTTGAAGCAGGTACGCCCAATATTGCTGATGTAATCGCTTTGGGCAAAGCTCTTGATTTTGTAAATGAATTGGGCAAAGAAAACATTGCCACACACGAGCAAGAGCTACTCACCTACGCTACCGAAAAAATACAAAAAATAGAAGGCATCAAAATTATTGGTACAGCTTTGCACAAAGCCAGTGTGCTTTCTTTTGTAGTAGCAGGCGTACATCATTCCGATATAGGCACAATTCTGGATACGCAAGGCGTAGCTGTAAGAACAGGACACCACTGCACCCAACCACTGATGAAACGTTTGGGGCTGGAAGGTACTACACGAGCTTCTTTTGCCGTCTATAATACTTTTGACGAAGTAGATACGTTTATTTCTGCTCTTGAAAGGGCTGTCAAGATGTTGAAATAAAGAGGGCTTTTGCCCTTTTTCATTTAGTAAGTTTCTTCTTTCTTGAAACTTTTCAGACGGGTTTCAAGAGCATCTTTGATTTCGCTTGCCTTTTTGGCGATTTTTTGGCGAGTTTCTTTGCCGCTTTTGGGGGCAAGCAACAAACCAGCCACTACCCCTGCGGCGGCTCCTACTATAAACGACACGAACATTTTTTGACCGTTACTCATAAATTATTGGATTTTTCAAAGAAGTACTGATAACTTTAATGCAAAAATCTTGCAAAAGTAACCCAAGCAAAGAAATTTTTTTTCTAAAATTTCAAATGGAATGTTACAAATAGCTCTTTTAGACGGAAAACCTGAAATTTTTTACAGCTTGCAAGGTGAAGGCAAAAGTATAGGCAAGCCGAGTATTTTTATTCGCCTTTCTTTGTGTAATTTGTACTGCTTTTGGTGCGATACCGACTACACCTGGAACTGGGAAAATACCAACTATACTCATCAAAACGATAAAAAACCGAACTATCAAAAGTTCAAAAAAGCAGAAAATATTATCAAACTCTCCGACAAACAGATTATCTCAGAAGTCCAAAAGTATAATTGCAATCGTCTTATTTTTACAGGGGGCGAGCCGCTGGTTCAGCAAAAAAAACTCCTGCCTCTGCTGGCTCGGCTCAAAGAACAAAATCCTCAATATCACATAGAATTTGAAACCAACGGCACTATTATTCCCCTGCCCGAATTAGAAGCCCTTACCGACCAATTCAATGTTTCTTTGAAATTAGCCAATTCAAAAGTTTTACTTCAAGAAAGACTAAAACCCCAAGCCATTGATTTTTTCGCCCAAAATCCTAAAAGTAACTTCAAATTTGTGGTAGATAGCCCCAAAGACCTTGATGAAATTTTGGAAATTATCCAAAAATATGCTATCTTTCACGATAAAGTGTATTTGATGCCCCAAGGAACAAAGCCCGCTACTTTACAAAAAAAACAGCAGTGGCTTGTGGAAATTTGCAAACAATATCAGTTTAATTATACCGATAGACTGCATATCCTAATTTATGGCGATAAAAGGGGAATATAAAAAATTGCTGGTTCTCGCATTGCTATTGCTATGTAATGCAAAAACATTTTCCCAAGACATAGGTATAGGTAGCGAATACATACACCTTGCCCGCAAACGTATAGATAGCTTACAAAAACTTTTAGAAAGCACGCGTTTAGATACCGAAAAAGTAAATTTGCTAAATCTTATCAGCAAGCAATACCGAGTTGTTGATGAGTTTCAGTCTTATATTATAGCTACTGAAGCTTTGGAAAAAGCCGAAAAACTCCGATTCTGGAAAGGAATAGCCGAAAGTTACATCAATTTGGGTTTTATCAATGCCGAACAGGGTTTGCAAGATTTGGCAGTAGAAATGTACGAAAAAGGAGCTGAAGTTGCAGAAAAAAATAACCTTGCCAAACAGCAAATTTATTGCCTCAATGGCATTGCGGTCATTTATTGGGAACGCCAAAAATATCACGAAGCCCTTAGCATATTTTTCAAAAATTTAGCTTTGCAAAAAAAATTAGGATTGGAGCAAGATATAGCCGTTTCTTACAACAACATCGGACTCATTTACAACGATTTCAAAGAGCCTGATTCTGCTCTGAAATATTTGCTCAAAGCAAAAGCCATTCGAGATAAATACCATTTAGAGGAAAGAAGCATAGCCACCCTCAACAATTTGGGAATAGCCTATTTACAGAAAAAAAATTTGGACTCGGCTCTTTTTTATTCGCTACAAAGCCTGCAATTAGCTCGCAAGTATGCCCAAAAGCGTAGAATTAAAGAAGCCTCTATCACCCTTGCCGAAATTTATGAAGCCAAAAAAGACTATCCCAATGCCTACAAATACCTAATGCAACATAAGCAAATCCGTGATACTATTGAAAAAGCGGACAAATCCTCTATCATTGCAGAAGAAAAACGCAAAAGAGATTTGCAAAAACGCGAAGCCGAAATCGCTATGCATCGCCAAAACGATTTGTTGCAAAATATCATTTATTTGCTGGTAATTGTATTTTTTGTAGCCCTCACCATTGCCGCTATTCATAGAGCCAAACGTATCCAACGCTTTTCGCAGACACTCCAACAAAAAAATGATGAAATCAACTCCCAAAAAAATACCATAGAACAACAAAATGCCGAACTTCTGGCTCTCAACGAAAATCTGGAAGTTATCATCAAAGAGCGTACCCAAAAACTATCGCAAGCGAATCAGGAACTGGAAACGTATATGTATCGCTTCGCTCACGACTTGCGAGGTCCGCTTACGACAATGATGGGCTTGTGCCTGCTGGGTAAAATGGATAACCCTAACGATAATACGCATAGCATTTTTGACAAAATCCATTTTACGCTTACCAAAATGGATTCTCTGCTGAGGAAACTTTCTCAACTTTACCAAATCAATCATTACGAGGTTAGTCCGCAAAGAATTGCCATAAAACAATTTACCTCTGAAATTTTGGAAAGGGTTTGTCGGAAGTGGAATATTGAGCGAGAAAAAGTTATTTTTACGTTTCAAGGCATCAGCGATATTAGCACAGACGCATTTCTTTTGGAAATTTCTTTGGAAAACATTTTGGAAAATGCCCTTATTTTCTCAAAAGGCGAGCCAATTTCCATAGACTTTTTTGCAGAAAAACAGAGAAAAAATTATCTCATTCGCATCAGCGACAAAGGGCAAGGGATACCTACTTATTTACATTCCAAAGTTTTTGAGATGTTTTTCAGAGGCAATGAAAATTCGCAAGGCAACGGATTGGGGCTTTATATGGTAAAAAAATCCATAGAAAAACTGCAAGGTTCTATCACACTCACAAGCGAAGAAAATCAATACACTTGCCTTGAATTGTATTTGCCCCTCTGATTTTTTGTTTTCCCAATCAAATTTTATACTTTTGCGATACCCAAAAAAATCATATTTTCTGCTTACACTTATGAAACACCTTTCTTTGCTTCTACTTTTTTTAAGCCTTTTTGCTTGCAAAAATCAAGACAAAAAAAACAATACTCTGACCAAAGATAGTACGCAAGCCTCTAAAATTCAGCCTGATACTACCGAACTGGCTACCCCTGCCCATTTTACTATTGAAGAAGAGGATTTTGTTATCAATTTCCCTGCTATGCCTGTACGCGTAGAAGATTCTACCGATAGAGATGTAGAATATTCGGTACAAATGGGCGATTCGGTAAATTACATTCTATATTTCCGAGATTACAAAGAAGGGGTTATTCAAAAAATGGGGGCAAAAAAGTTCTTACAAAATCAGGAAAAGCAAGTAATTGATAAAATGGGCTTCCCACAAGAAGAAATTTTTGAAAATAAAGAAATTGAAATCAGCGGCTTTCCTGGTATTTCTCTAAAAGCAGGTAGCCAAAAAAATAGCTTTTTGGTGTATCGCATTTATTTGGTGGGTAATCGTTTGTATCAGTTGGGTATTTCTCATACCAAACGCAATCCTACCGAAGAAGAGCAAAAAAATTTTTTGGACTCTTTCCAACTTAAAAATAGCAAAGTTTCAAGGTCTTGAAACCTTTTGAAGGCTTTCTTTGTTTTGTATCAAAAATTTTCAGCTATGCAAACCGAAACTACCAAACCTCAACTGCTTAATAAAACTTTGGTAAATGTATTTTCCGTTGCTATTCCTGTGGCGGTAGCAGTGCTTTTGGGTATTCGTATCAAAGTAAATTTAGGTGAATGGACAAAGTTTCTGCCACATCTGAACGCTATTATTAACTCCTTGACCTCCATTTTGCTTATTTTAGGACTTATTTTTATTAAGCAAAAGAAAATCAAAGCACACCAAAACGTAATGCTTGCCTCCTTTACGCTGGGTAGTTTGTTTTTGGTAACTTATGTATTGTATCATTTTTCTAACGAAAGCACGGTTTATCCCGATAATGGCTGGAAACCTCTGTATTTATTTGTACTCATTAGCCATATTACGCTTTCTATTGGGGTAGTACGCTTTGTGCTTTTGGCTTTGTACTATGCCTTGCAAAAAGATTTTGCCAAACACAAAAAAATGACTAAAATCGCTTATCCTGTTTGGTTGTACGTTTCTATTACGGGTGTAATTGTGTATTTGATGATAAGTCCGTATTATTCTTAAAACTTAATGCACTGAAAATATGAATTTCAATTTGGGCAATTTGGTGGGTAAGGTAAAAGAATTGCAAACCAAACTTCAAGAAGCTCGTGAAGGGCTAAAATATATTTCGGCTACTGCCGAATCAGGGGCGGGACTTGTGAAAGCCACCGTAAATGGCAACAGACAAGTAGTAAGCATAGAAATTGATAACGAACTCATCAAACCCGAAGAAAAAGAAATGTTGCAAGACCTGATTGCGGCGGCTGTCAATAAAGCTATGCAAGAAATTGAAAGTAAAATCGCCGAACACTTTCAGAATGTAGCAGGTGGTATTATGCCTGATATGCCCAATTTAGATTTTGGAAAATTTGGTCTTTGATGCCTACCCTTGAAGTTTGTCTTTCTCCGAACTTGCTTCCTTTGCATACGCTCACGCATAAAACCGTAGTAGTGGTAGATATTTTGCGAGCTACTTCTTGTATGGTTACGGCTATAGCTTGCGGAGTAGAAAGCATTTTGCCTTTGCAAGATATTGAAACTTGCCGAGCAATGAAAAGCCAAGGTTATTACATTGCCGCCGAAAGAGACGGAAAGCAAGTAGAAGGCTTTGATTTAGGAAATTCGCCTTTCAGCTATATGGAAAAGCATCTGATAGGGCAAAAAATAGCTTTTACTACTACCAATGGCACGCAAGTTATCAAACTTTCCGAAAATTCGGAACAAATCATTGTAGGAGCATTTCTGAATTTATCCGCAGTAGCCAGCTATCTTGCCGAGCAGAAAAAAGATGTGCTGGTAGCTTGTGCAGGTTGGAAAGGAAACATAAATGTAGAAGATACACTTTTTGCAGGAGCTTTGGTAGATATTTTAGCCTCTCAAAATTTTACAATTTCCAACGACTCGGCTCTTTTGGCTCAACCTTTATACCAAAAAAACCAAAGCGATTTGCTCGGTTTTGTAAGTCTTTGCTCTCACGTACAACGCCTGAAAAATTTAGGCATACAAAAAGATATTGAATTTTGTTTGCAAAAAGACGTGTATGACGTTGTACCCGTACTACAAAATGGCAACTTAGTAAAACTAACTTCACAAATAGCTTCTTAACACAACACTCATAGCTATTTGAGCCTAATTCTGCTTCAACGTAAATACTTATCAAATTTCAAAAAAATGAACGCACTTGCTCGCGAAACCAGCCCTTATCTACTTCAACACGCTCATAATCCTGTAAATTGGTATCCTTGGGGCAAAGAGGCTTTGCAAAAGGCTTTGCAAGAAGATAAACCTATCATTGTAAGCATTGGTTATTCTACCTGCCACTGGTGCCACGTTATGGAGCGAGAAAGTTTTGAAAGCAAAGAAATCGCTGATATTATGAATCAATACTTTGTGTGTATCAAAGTAGATAGAGAAGAACGCCCTGACGTGGATAATATCTATATGGACGCCATTCACGCTATGGGTTTGCGAGGTGGCTGGCCTCTGAATGTATTTCTAATGCCCGACCAAACCCCTTTTTATGGAGGTACTTACTTCCCGCCTCAAAATTGGAAACATTTGCTCTTGAATATAGCCACCGCTTTTCAGAAAAATCGGGCGGAACTGCTGGAATCGGCTCGCGAGTTTTCTCAATTTCTCAACCAAAGCGAAGTACAAAAATATGGCTTAAAACCCCAAAACTCACCAAATACTTTCGCCGAACTAGAGCAAATGTACCAAAATCTTGCCAAAAACTTTGATGGCTTGCACGGCGGTATTGATAAAGCCCCCAAATTCCCTATGCCAAGCATTTGGCGTTTTTTGTTAATGTACGCTTTTCTGACTAAAAATGCCGAAGCCGAAAAACATTTACATCTGACTTTGCAAAAAATGGCTTTCGGTGGTATTTATGACCACTTGGGCGGCGGCTTTGCCCGCTATTCGGTAGATGCCGAATGGTTTGTGCCTCATTTTGAAAAGATGCTCTACGATAATGCCCAACTGCTCACACTATACGCCGAAGCCTATCATTTTAGTAAAAATCCTATTTACAAAGAAGTAGCTTACGAAATTTTTGAATTTGTGCAAAGGGAGCTGGAAGCAAGCGAAGGGGGATTTTTTTCTGCTCTTGATGCCGATAGCGAAGGGGAGGAGGGAAAGTATTATGTTTGGAAAAAAAGGCATCTTGTAGAAATTTTGGGCGAGGATACAGAACTTTTTTGTGCCTACTACAACGTTTTGCCACAAGGCAATTGGGAATATGCCAATAATATTCTGTACAAAACGCTCAATGACGAAGAATTTGCCCAAAAACATCAAATTCCTTTGCAAGAGTTGCAGGAAAAAGTCAAAAAATGGAAAGCCACTTTGCTCAAAATTAGGCAAAAACGAGTAGCCCCCGGACGCGATGATAAAATTCTTACTTCTTGGAACGCTCTGATGATTAAAGGACTTATAGATGCTTACAAAGCCTTTGAGGACGAAGAATTTTTGGCAACCGCTCTGTACCATACAGAGTTTTTGCTGGCAAAACTATACAACGCACAAGAAGGATTTTTGTATCATACATTTAGCTATAAAGCCAATGAAGCCAAACAAAGAGCTTTTTTAGAAGATTATGCTTGCACCATTGAGGCACTCGTAGCCCTGTATCAGGCAACTTTTGAAAAAAAATATTTGTTTTTGGCTCAAAAACTTTGCGATTATACATTGCAAAATTTTTACGACTACAACGAAGGAATGTTTTTCTATACCGATAGCTCTGCCGAAAGGCTCATTGCTCGTAAAAAAGAGATTTTTGATAATGTAATTCCTGCTTCCAATTCCATAATGGCTCATAATTTGTACTTCTTGGGCATTTTGCTTGAAAAGCAGAACTATCAGGAAATAGCCATAGGCATACTATCGCAAATAAAACAACTTTTGCTCAAAAATGCGGAATTTACAGCCAACTGGGCTTTGCTTTTTACCTATACGCTTACACCCACAGCCGAAGTCGCAATTATTGGCGAAAACTACAAAGAAGCTTGCAGAAATCTGGAAAAATATTTTTTCCCCAACAAGGTACTTGCCGCAAGCCCCGATGCTGATGCAGAAATTCCTCTTCTGGAAAACCGAACGGCAATCCATAAGCAAAGCACTTTTTACGTTTGTTTCAATAAAGCCTGCCAATTGCCTACACATCGCCACGAGGAGGCTTACAAACAACTTTTGCAAAGCCTGAAACTTTGATTTTCAGCTAAAAACTTGTAATTTTGCCCAAATTTGATTTGCGTATGAACGTTTGGCTTGTTTTCTTAAATCCCGCAATCATCACCTCTGTTTTAGTGTTTTCTATTCCTTTGGTAGCTATTATAGGCGGCTATTACGTAAAAATAAAGCGAATGGAATTGGAAAAGGGGGGAGTTTCAGAAAAAGACCGCAAGAATATTGATTTTCTTTTGCAAGAAAATGAGCGTTTGCGTCAGCGAGTTGAAAATTTAGAACAGATTATCACGAGCATAGAACCCGACTTGCTTTCGCTCAGACCGCTTCAAAAAGAAAACGACCTACAAAAACAAGTAGAGGAATTGGCACGTAAGCTACGAAACGAGTAATTTTTTCAGAAAAAGTTGTTTTTCGGATTGAATTTTTGCAACTTTGCGTTCCAAATTGGCAGTGATGGAAAATGTAAGTCAGTTGAAGGAGTTTTTAGCCACACCTAAAAATATCGTTATTACTACACACTACAAACCTGATGCAGATGCTTTGGGTTCATCTTTGGGGTGGGCGGGGTATTTGAAAAAATTAGGACACAATGTAAAAGTTATTTCTCCAAGTGATTACCCCAAGTTTTTGCATTGGATACCCGGCAACGAAGAAGTGCTTATTTACAATCAAAAAAATACAGCCGAAATAGAGCAGATTGTCAAGAAAGCAGATTTAGTTTGCTATTTAGATTTTTCTTGCTATCCTCGTTTAGAAGAAATTGCCCCCGTATTTCAGCGTGTGAATGGTTCAACAAAAACTTTGCTCATAGACCACCACATCAACCCTTCTATTCAGCCTACTTTTAGCTACCACGATATCAAAGCCGCCGCAACTGCCCAACTCATTTACGAACTCATTGGCGAGCTGGGTGATAAAGATAAGATTGATGTACCCATTGGTGAGGCTCTTTATGCGGGCATACTTACCGATACAGGTTCTTTCAAGCACCCTACTACTACCCGTAGAGTTCACGAAATTGCAGGCGAACTGATTGACATTGGCGTTAATACTACCAAAGTCCATAATCGTATTTACGATAGCAATTCGGAATTGAGGTTGCGTTTTTTAGGCTATGTACTCAGCCAAAAACTCAAAGTATTGCCCGAATTGCGTACTGCCTACATTACCATAACGGCTGATGAACTCAATCGCTTTCATTCGCAAACAGGCGATACCGAAGGAGTTGTAAATTATGCTCTTTCTATTGAAGGCATTGTACTCGCCGCCATTATGATTGATAGAGGCGAAAATATAAAACTTTCTTTCCGCTCTGTGGGCGATTTTTCGGTAAATGACCTTGCCGCTGAATACTTCAATGGTGGTGGGCATAAAAACGCCGCAGGAGGTACTTGCTATTTGAGCCTACAAGAAACCGAAAAGAAGTTTTTAGAAATTATTGAAAGCAAAAAAAATGAACTTTTGAGCGTGCAAATGTAAATTAGAAACTTTATCATATACAAACCCTTTCAACCGAAAACTCTATGAACCGCCATCAAAATCTACTTACCTTTTTTGCACTAATTCTTGCTTTTTTCGCTTGTGAGAAACCTCGTAAAAACGATAAAAACGAAGAAAGACTTCCTTCGGGGGTGATATTTCAAATTCTTGAACGCAACCCCAAAGGCGAAAAACTCAAAGAAGGTGAGTATGCAATGATACATCTTATTAGCAAATTGGATACCTTTGAAGTAGATAATAGCTACAAACGTGCTTTGCTGGATTCTTCTTTAAGAAATGGTTTCTCTATACCTGTCAAAGGAGAAAAAGGTTTGCCTACCGAAGTATTACCCTTCTTGCAAATAGGCGATAGTGTAAAAATTAAGGTTTCTTTGGATACTTTGGTAAAAAAATACCCATTCTTTGACCAATTTGCCCAAGAAATGCAAAGACAAGGCAAAAAGAATGTTTATTTTGAATATTGGGTAAAAATTACAGGCAAGAAAACCAAAGAGCAGGTCCAAAAAGATGCCCAACTCGCCGAACAAAGACAACAAGAAAATTTGAAAAAGAAAGAAGCAGAAGAAGAAAGCAAATTAGAAGCCTATATCAAAGAAAACAAACTTGAAATGCAAAAAACGGCTTCGGGGCTTTACTACAAAATTACCAAAACGGCACCTGAAAATCCCCAAGCCAAAGCATACGATACCGTGTATGTACATTACACTGGCAAATTTTTAGATGGCAAGGTTTTTGATAGCTCACTCAACAGAAAAGAGCCATTGCAGTTTGTTCTCGGAATGGGTAGCGTTATCAAGGGCTGGGACGAAGGTATTGCCCTACTACGCAAAGGTGAAAAAGCCCAACTGCTTATTCCTTCAAAATTAGCCTATGGTGCAATGGGCGGCGGAGAAACTATCCCTCCTTTTTCTACCTTGCTTTTTGAAGTAGAATTGATAGATATTAAACCCAATAAAAACTTAAACCAAAAGTAAATCTTGGTATAAATTTTCAGACTTCCAATGAGACACTTGAAAACGAATATTTTTATCGCTATTATAGGCTTGATAGTGCTTTTTGCCTGCAAACGCAAAGACCCTAATGCCGACTTTTTGGCAGAGCAACTTGCTCGCAATGAGCAAGAAATTCAGAGCTACATTGCCCAAAAGGGTTTGCAAATGCAAAAAGATGAAAATGGTATTTATTACCAAGTATCTGGCACACCTCAAAGCAGAACACCCGATACCACTTTCCGCCACGTCATTATCAAATACGAAACACGTCTAATTCCTTCGGAAACACCCATTGATACCAACTACAAACTATCAGGAAACAAAACGCTTACGGTTGCTCTGCTCAATCCCACAGGCAACAGCAGAGCCTTGATTACTCCACGTGGTATTGATATTTTCTTGCAACTGGGTAAAGAAAAAATGTTCAAAGGGCAAAAAGCTATCTTACTGATGAACCACACTTTGGGTTATGGTACAGCTTCTTCGCCGTTTTTGCCACCTTATTCAGCTATTCGTGTAGATTTGGAACTGGTTGATTTGAAAAGCGAAACTGAATTTATCGCAGAAAAAATTGCTGAACTCAATTTGCCTGTTACACAAAATAAAGATGGCGTAATTTTTAGCCTTACAGACGTAGGCACTACCGACTTGATACGCGATTCTTCCACAGTAACCGTGAAATACATTGGACGCCGAGTGATTGATAATACCATTTTTGATGCAAGCCAAAGTTTTACTTTCAAACCTATCGGCAATGTTATTAACGGCTGGCGAGTGGGTGTGCCACTGATGAAACGCGGTGAAAAAGGTTATTTGTTTATTCCCTCTAACCAGGCATACAGAGGAACAGGCTCTACCAATCCAAGAACAGGAGCTTTTGTCATTTTCCCTTTCGACCCCATTTATTTTGAAATGGAAATCCTTAACGTTAGCAACGACTAAGTAAAAAAACAGCTATGGAAATCAATCAAATTATACGCAACAGACGCTCCACCTATCCCGAACAATTTGAGGTGGGTAAAAAAGTAGATGATGCTATCATTTGGCAAATGCTTGAAAATGCTAATTGGGCTCCTACGCACAAAAAAACAGAACCTTGGCGTTTTGTGGTTTTTACAGGCGAAGGACTAAAAAAACTCGCCGATTTTCAGGCAAATTTGTATAAAGAAAAAAATCAGGGGGAGGCTTTTAATGAAAAAACCTACCAAATGCTTGCTACCAAGCCGCTCAAAGCCTCGCATATCATTGCTATTGGAATGAAAAGAAACGAACAAGTACCTGAAATAGAGGAGATTGAAGCCGTAGCTTGTGCCGTTCAGAATATGTATCTTACTGCCGCCGCTTACAATGTAGGAGTGTACTGGGGCAGTGGAGGCATTACGTATTATCCCGAAGCAAAGCCTTTTTTTGGTCTTGGCGAAAATGATAAGTTTTTAGGTTTCTTGTACGTGGGACATATCACCAAACCCTCTCCCGATAGCTCTCGCAAACCAATTCAGGAAAAAGTTACTTGGGTAGAGTAAGTTTCTGGCAATAAATTTCTTTACAAGTTTAGCTTTTTCGCAAAAAAATTGTTATATTTGCAAGCTATTTTTATGAAAAAGTGCTAATTCAACCAAGTTGTTCTAATGGGCTGTTCGCATAAAAAAACTGCCTTACTCGTAGGTGCTACGGGTTTGGTAGGTTCTCTCCTTTTGGAGCAAATGCTTGCAGATGACTACTATCAGGAAGTTATTGTTCTTACCCGCAAGCCTATACCTCTGCAACACATCAAACTCACCCAACACATTATTGATTTTGAAAATTTGGAGGCTTATGCTCATCTTATCAAAGCCAATGATGTGTATTGCTGTTTGGGAACCACTATCAAGAAAGCCAAAACCAAAGAGCAGTTTTATCAAGTAGATTTTGTGTATCCTACTGAAATTGCCAAAATCGCAAAATTCAATGGTGCAAGTCACTTTTCCATAGTTACTGCTATGGGAGCGTGTAAAAGTTCTACTTTTTACTACAATCGGGTAAAAGGCGAAGTAGAGGAAGCCATTGAGCATTTACAATTCAAAAGTACGCATATCATTCGCCCTTCTTTGCTTCTTGGCGAAAGGTCGGAATTTAGATTGGGCGAAGAAATAGGCAAAGTAATAGCCAAAGGACTTGAATTTATGATGGTGGGAGGATTGAAAAAGTATCGCCCCATAGAAGCCAAAGCCGTAGCCGTAGCAATGTACCAACTTTGCAAAGATGCCTGCAAATTGCAAGGAGGCTTTAAGGTTTTTGAATCTTCTTTCTTACAAACCATCTACGACGAAGAACGTTTCGCAACGTATGCCACCTCGCAGGCTTCTTAATCTGATAGCTTTACCCTTTACTATTAAACTTATTCATTGCATTGCTAATGCCTTCCAAGCAAAAAGTGAGTACCGCTTGGGAAGCAGTTTCTAAAATTTGTGGCAACTCTTTTTGCTCATCGACAGAAAAAGGACTAAGTACATATTCAGCTTGCATACCTTTGGGATAATTGTTGCCTACCCCTATACGCATACGAGCATATTCCTGACTTTGAAGTACCTCTTGAATATTTTTCAGCCCATTGTGTCCGCCATCGGAGCCTTTGCTACGCAAGCGAATTTTTCCAAAAGGTAAAGCCACATCATCAGTGATTACCAAAATATTTTCCTGTGGAACTTTCAGTTCTTGTTTCCAATAATTTACCGCCCTACCACTCAAATTCATATAAGTAGAAGGCTTGATGAGAAAAATATGTTTGCCTTTATGCTTAAAATCGGCAACATCGGCGAGGCGGTCGGTTTTGAAAGTAGCTTCTTGCATAAAAGCAAGTTTATCAACTACCATAAAACCAATGTTATGCCGAGTAAGAGCATACTCCAAACCAATATTGCCGAGCCCTACAATAAGAAACTTTTGCATAGCTACCTAACTAAACTCTTTTTCCATTCTTTTTCTTTCGTTTTCATCAAGATAGATTTTACGCATACGAATAGCCGTAGGCGTAATTTCTACGTATTCATCTTTCTGAATGTACTCCATAGCCTCTTCTAATGAAAACTGCACTTTGGGGGTAATCTTTACGTTTTCGTCAGAGCCAGCGGCACGCACGTTGGTAAGTTTTTTGGCTGTCTGTACATTCACAACCAAATCGGAGCCACGTGTATGTTCGCCAATGATTTGCCCACCATACACTTCTTCGCCGGGGTCAATGAAAAATTTACCTCTATCTTGCAGTTTATCAATAGAATAAGCCGTAGCGGGACCTGTGTCTTTGGAAATCAGCGAGCCACTGGTACGCTCAGGAATATCGCCTTTGTAAGGTTCGTAACCAATAAAGCGGTGTGTCATTACGGCTTCGCCTTGGGTAGCAGTAAGCACCAAGTTTCGCAAGCCAATCAGCCCACGAGAAGGAATTTTGAACTCCAAATGTTGCAAATCGCCTTTGGGCTCCATTACCATAAGCTCACCCTTGCGTTGGGTAGCAAGTTCTATTACTTTACCTGCTACATTTTCAGGAACATCAACTACAAGGGTTTCAATGGGTTCGTGTTTTTGTCCATTGATTTCCTTGAATAGTACGCGTGGCTGTCCTACTTGCAGTTCGTAGCCTTCTCTTCGCATTGTTTCAATGAGTATGGAAAGGTGCAGAATACCTCTTCCATAAACAATAAAGGTATCTTCGCGGTCGGTAAATTCTACACGCAAAGCAAGATTTTTTTCAGTTTCTTTGAGCAACCTATCTCGCAAGTGTCTTGAAGTTACAAATTTGCCATCTCTACCAAAGAAAGGCGAGTTATTGATAGTGAAAAGCATACTCATTGTAGGCTCATCGATAGCTATACGCGGCAGAGGTTCAGGGTTTTCTATATCGGCAATGGTATCACCGATTTCAAATTCTTCTAGACCAATTACGGCACAAATATCTCCTGCCTGTACTTTTTCTACACTGGCTCGGTTCAAGCCCTCAAAGGTTTGCAATTCTTTCACACGCATCTTTTTTACAGAGCCATCAGCTTTGCACAAAGCTACTTGCATACCTACGGCGATTTCGCCTCTATACACACGCCCAATGGCAATTCTGCCCAAAAAGTTAGAATAATCCAAAGAAGTAATTTGTAGCTGTAAAGAACCTTCTTGGGTTTTGGGGGCTGGTATAACTTTCAAAATGGTATCCAGCAGAGGGGTAATATCGGTGGTAGGTTGTTTCCAATCATAGCTCATCCAACCTTGTTTGGCAGAGCCATAAAGGGTTACAAAATCCAATTGGTCTTCATTTGCCCCTACGTTAAACATCAAATCAAACACGGCTTCGTGTACTTCATCGGGGCGGCAATTGGGTTTATCTACTTTATTGATAACCAAAACAGGCTTCAAACCCAACTGAATGGCTTTGGTAAGCACGAAACGTGTCTGAGGCATAGGACCTTCAAAGGCATCTACCAAGAGTAATACACCATCAGCCATTTTCAAGACACGCTCTACTTCGCCACCAAAATCGGCGTGTCCGGGGGTATCTATGATGTTGATTTTGGTATCTTTGTAACGAATAGAAACATTTTTGGAAACAATCGTAATACCACGCTCACGTTCCAGCTCGTTGTTGTCTAAAATCAGGTCATCAAATTGTTGATTTTCCCTGAAAAGTTTGGCAGAATGAATCATTTTATCCACGAGGGTAGTCTTGCCGTGATCTACGTGAGCAATAATCGCAATATTTCGGATATTCATAGGGGGTTATATTTTTGAAGGTGCAAAGATACAAAAAAAGACGAAACCTTGCTTTCTTGTTTGCAGTTTTGTGAAAGAAATGATAGATTGTGTGTTAAAAATACGTATTTTTCAGGTTTATTTGCAGTGGAAACAGGAAACAAGAAGCAGGAAACGGGATTTTAGACATCTGAATGAAGTAGAGCTTTAACTTCAACTTTTGAACCTTTGAACTTCTAACCTTTGAACATAAAAATCCTTCAAAATCTTAATGTATGGATAACATACTTTCTATTATTGCCCGACCACCTTGGAGCCTGCACGGCAAAGGTTACATCTTACTTTATCGTTTTGAAAAAGAATTTGTTGAAAAAAACGGCTTTCTACCCGAAGGTTTATTAGGAAAATTCAGGGGAATTGTGGGCAGTGTAATGCTCGTGGATTATAGCGATTCACCTGTGGGAGCATATCAGGAACTTTTGTTTATCCCCGGACTTTTTCAGTTCAAGCAGAGAAAGGCTTTTCATATTTCCAAAATTTATGTTTCTACTTACGATAGTGTGTATAATGGCATAGAAAACTGGGGAATTCCCAAAGAACTGGCGGATTTTCGTTGGGAAAAAGCAGAAAAGGGATTTGAACGTTTCGTAGTAGAAAAGCAAGGTAGAAACTTTTTCAGTGCCGAACTCAAAGCATTTGGCATACCTTTTTATATCAATACAGCTTGGCTACCTTTTCATTTTTATCAGTGGCGAAGAGGAACGCTCCTCCACACCACCCCGCAAGGCAAGGGCTGGGCGAAGCTCTGTAAAGTGCAAAATATTCAGGTTCATTCCGATTTATTCCCCGATATTAGCAAGCAGAAACTTCTTGCCGCTATTTCAGTACCACATTTTACAATGAATTTCCCCGAACCCAAGCAGGAAATGCTTCTCAAAAGATTGCTCTGAATACCTCGTCAAGTTTGCTCATAGCCTTGATTTGAATTTTGAACTGCGAGGTCTGTAAGCCTTTCAGGTTGTAGCGGGAAATAAAAATAGTTTCAAAACCTAACTTTTCAGCTTCGCTGATGCGGTTTTCTATTCGGCTAATAGCTCTAATTTCTCCTCCCAAACCTACCTCGGCGGCAAAGCAGATTTTTGGCGAAATGGGAATATCTTCATACGAAGACGCAACCGAAGAGCAGACGGCTAAATCAATGGCAGGGTCTTCTATTCGCAAACCTCCTGTAATGTTCAAAAAAACATCTTGTGTGCTTAAACGAAAGCCCCCTCTTTTTTCCAAGACAGCTAGTAGCATATTGAGGCGTTTGTTATCAAAACCCGTACTGCTGCGTTGAGGTGTTCCGTAAGTAGCAGGACTTACCAAAGACTGCACTTCTATCAGCAGAGGTCGGTTACCTTCCAAAGTTGCTCCGATGCTCACACCACTCAAAGTTTCTTCTCGTTGCGAAATCAGAATTTCCGAAGGGTTGCTTACTTCGCGTAAGCCTGTGGCGAGCATTTCGTAAATACCCAGTTCGGAAGTAGAACCAAAGCGATTTTTGGTGGTACGCAAAATGCGATACGCTAAATGTCTGTCGCCTTCAAATTGCAGAACCGTATCTACCATATGCTCCAAAACTTTGGGACCTGCCAATGTGCCTTCTTTGGTGATGTGCCCTATCAGAAAAACAGGGGTAGCAGTTTCTTTGGCAAATTTCATTAGTTCAGCCGTACATTCACGCACTTGCGAAATACTACCCGCCGAAGATTCAATAAAAGCCGAATGAAGCGTTTGAATGGAATCAATCACTACTACATCAGGCTCTAAATTTTCAATTTGCTTGAAAATATTTTGTGTAGAGGTTTCACAAAGCAAATAACATTCTGCACCTTTTTGTTCCAAGCGTTCTGCTCTCATTTTTATTTGCTGTTCGCTCTCTTCTCCCGAAACGTACAAAACTCGCTTTCCCTGCAAACCCAAAGCAATTTGAAGCATTAACGTAGATTTTCCGATACCCGGCTCGCCACCAATAAGCACCAAAGAGCCTGCTACGATACCTCCTCCCAAAACTCTGTTGAGTTCTTTATCGCAAGTAAGCAAGCGAGGTTGTGCTTCAAAATCTACTTCAGCAAGCAATTTGGGTTTATTACTGATTTTGGTGGAAGTGCTACTTTTCCATTCTCCTTTCGTAGGCTCGGTTTTTTCTACAATTTCCTCTACAAAGGTATTCCACTGCTGACAAGAAGGGCATCTGCCCAGCCACTTCGGCGACTGATAGCCACAACTCTGACAAAAAAAGGTCGTTTTTGTTTTTGCCACTGAATAATGCTTTTTTGAGCCTTGAAAATACAAATATTTTAGCAATTTGCATAGTGCTATAAATTTTCAGATAAAGTTTTCATCAGGATAAAGAGCCGTTGCAAAAAATACAAATCTTGCGGTAAGTGTTAAAATTGAAAAGGCGTAGTTAAAAATATTCTTTCGCTTTGGAAACTTTTTGCCTTTAAGTTTAGTTTTTAGGGAAAATCATTGCAACGGGGTGCTCTGATGATTTTCAGGGCTGAGAACATACCCGAAAAACCTGATTTGGATAATGCCAACGAAGGGATTGCAAATTGAATTGTATTATTGGGAAACATATTCAATAGCTATCGCCCTTGTTGGTCTGACAAGGGCGATTTTTTTATTTGTAAATCATAGCAACAATGGAAAATAGCAACAACAAACAACTTACGTTAATTCCTGCTCATTGGCAAAGCTGGCAAAACCGCCCCGAATGGTTCTTCAACAGAGAGCATACCGATACCTACGAACTCTGGTACGAAGGGCGATATAAAAGAGCAGAAATTTGGCAAAAAAAAGTAATGGAGCAACTCGTTTCCAAAGATAAACGTATCAAAACACTTTTAGAGTTTGGCTGTGGTACGGGGCGTTTTACGCGTTGGTGGAAAGATATTGGCATAGAAGCCACAGGAGGGGATATTTCGCCTTTAATGCTTTCGCAAGCATTGCAACTTTTTGAGGGCGACCTTGTAATGGCAGACTCTCATTATATGCCTTTCAAAGACCATACCTTTGATGCTCTGGCTTTCATTACCACTTTTGAATACTACAAAAAGCCCGTGCAGGTAATACAAGAAGCCGCCCGAGTTGCTAAATATGGAATAGCTATGGGTATGATGAATCGGAACTCTTTGAAAGTAGTTCGCAGACGCATACAGCAATTTTTTGGCAAAAATCCATTTTATGTTACTGCTACTTTTTACACCCCCCAAAAACTCATCAAAATCATTGATGAGGCTTTGAAAGGAAGAAGTTACAGCATAGAATGGACTTGTACAGGCTTGCCAAAATGGTTTCCTGTTCAGCAGTGGGGAGTTCCTTATGGCGATTTCTTCGGTTTATATGTTCAATTTAATGATGTAGCATAATGGCAAAGCATTTAGGAAAAGTTGAGCTAAATTTTTTGGAAAATGTCATACAATTGCAATGCGGAGCAGAGCAGGCTTTGGTGCAAATAAAACCACAATTTGGAGTAGATGTTGCTCTCATTAAGCTATCTGAAAACCAAGTAATGGCAATTACCAGCGACCCTTTGTCCCTTATTCCTTCCTTGGGTTTGGAAGAATCGGCTTGGCTTTCGGTGCATCTGATAGCCAACGATATGGCAACCACAGGCTTTGCACCAATGTTTGCTCAAATGGTACTCAACTTGCCTGCTTGGCTTTCAAAAGAGGATTTCAAAACTTATTGGGGGTATATTCATCAATTCTGCAAAGAAATAGGAGTAGCTATTACAGGAGGACATACAGGATTTATTGAAGGACAAAACTCTACCATTGCAGGCGGGGGTACTTTTTGGAATTTTTGCCCCGCAAGCCAAGTGCTTACTTCTACACAAGCTCGCGAAGGAGATGTGATTATAGTTACCAAACAGGCGGCTATTTCATCAGTAGCAATTTTAGCAAAGAGTTTTCCGCAAACACTTGAAAAACACTTGGGTAAAGAAACTCAGCAACAAGCCGCCTCACTATTTTATGAAACTTCTTCTTTGAAAGAAGCAATGTTGGCAAGCAAGGGAGAGCCTAAATCAAGAGGCATTTCTGCTATGCACGATGTAACCGAAGGAGGTGTATTGGGGGCTATTTATGAAATGGTTACCGCCGCAGATAAAGGTGTTTTGGTTTATGATGATAAAATTCCTGCAAATGAAGTAATCAGAAATGTTTGCAGTCTGTTTGATTTGGACTATCGGTATTGCGTAGGAGCAGGGGCAATGATAATAGCTTGCCAACCCGAAAAAGCCCCCGAAATTATCCAAAGCCTACAATCTGAACATATTGAGGCAACAGTGATAGGTGAAATTAAGCCTAAAAACTTTGGCAAAAAATTACTACAAAACGAACAACTGATAGATATGCCCTATTTTGATACAGACCCCTACTGGGGAGCTTTTTTCAAAGCGTATCAGAACGGCTGGAAGTAAAATTCTTGAAAATGAAGAAGGATATTTATCTGATAATTGACCCTGCCAAACCCCTATCTGAATTGCTAAAAAAATTGGCTTCTGCTTTGCAAGAAAAACTCTATGCTCTGCAAATCTGGGATAACTTTGTTTCAGAAGAGCAGGCAAAGGAAATTATACCTGCAATAGTTTCTATGTGTTGGCAAAAAGATGTTCCTGTACTTATCAATAATCGCTGGAACTATTTATCGCAATACGATAGTTTAGCAGGCGTACATTTTGATAAAATACCCCCAAATTGGGAGCATATCCGAAAATCTTTACCCCCCAATACACTTTTGGGCATTACTGCCAACAACGATTTGCGTGTAGTGGAGTGGGCAGAAAAAGAGCAGTTTTCTTACATTTCGTTTTGTTCAATGTTTCCTTCCCTCACTGCCAATAGTTGCGAACTGGTGCAGTTTGAAACTATCTTGAAGGCAAAATCCATAAGCAAACTACCTATCTTTTTGGCAGGTGGTATTTCTGTGGATAGATTGCCACAATTAAAAACCATTCAGGAATATTTTGACGGATTGGCACTTGTTTCAGGAATTATGAGTGCCGAAAATCCGCTGAAAGCAATACAAACCTATTGTAAAGAAATTCAAACTTGGTAAAATTATGCGAAAAAATACCATTCAAAAACTCTGCTGTCCTTTTGATAAAGCTGATTTGGAACTTACAACTATCCTGCAAGATACCCAAGAAAATATTTTAGAAGGTTGGCTTTTCTGCAAGCAGTGCCAAAGAAGCTATCCTATTGTAAAGGGAATTCCTATTATGAACCCTGATGAATATAGAGAGTTTTCATTAGAAAAACCATTATTTGAGCGTTGGCAAAAACAACTGCAAGGCAAAACTTTTGAAAATTTCAGACTGGTAGCCAAAGAAGGTTAGTCTTGTTTCTTTCGCCAAAAAAAGAACAATCTACCAAATAACCGATTGACAAAAAGCCAAAAAAAACTAAATTGCCCAAATACGAAGCCGTACATTAGCAAAAGCACATTATACAGAGGCAAAATCAGCACAATCCAAGTGATTATCCTCTGCCAAGTAGGCGTTTGCTCATTGATGTTTAGGACATTGTAGATAGGTTTTTTAAGAAAAAGAATAGTAAAACCCGTGCAAGCAAAAACTATCAGTATCACAAGCACTTGCCAAGCACTTTTTACTTTCCAGCGTTCTTGAAGTTTTTGTATCCAATTCATTTTTTTCAATTTACACTAAAAACAATGCCAAACTTCCTGCAAGGTTTCTTTGAATAAAATATTGAGTTGGTTGGTATCAGGGGGCAAAGATTTTTCCAAAGTTCTCACATAATCGTTGAAAAAAGCAAGTTTTTGTTCAATAAAATGGTTGAGAATAGAAATTTGAGGGGCTAAATCTAGCTCCTCACCTGCCATTTTTCTTTCCAAAAGTCGTAAAATTTCTACTTTGAGGGCTTCATCTTTCACTTGAGTATCCAATAGCTTTGCAAATTGTATGGGTGGCATAGTTTTTTCGTGATAAATCCATTCGCAAGCCAAAAGAGGACGAAGCACATAAAAATATTTCTTTACTCTCACCACCTCTTTCTGCAAATAATCTCTATAATTCCCACCTGCCATATGCAAATAATGATGCAAGCAAGATTTGGGATTGAAATAAATCTGTTGTAAGGCTCGCAATTGGCTAGCAGTGGTGTATTTTTCAGCATACACCATAGGACTTTGCAACCATTCTAAAAGCGGCGGATTAGATTTTCTGAAAAGACGCAAGGCTTTTTTGAGTTCCCAACCTGCAAGGTCTATATTATTGGGTAAAATTTTTTCCAGATTGTCTTTATATTCCTCTATTTGCAAGTACCAATCGAGCGGGTGAATGTACAGAAATCTTACGTCCCAATCACTATTGGTGGAAGCAAAGCCCCAAGCCCTGCTTCCACTTTCAACAGCATAAAGGATTTTTATGTTATGGCTTTGCTCAATGTGGGCAAGTTCTTTCTGTATTTCGTCTTGCATTATTCCATAGACTTTTCTATGAGCTCTGCCAAATCATACACTTTGATTTCGGCTTCTTTTTCTTTGTTTTTCACGCCGTCAGTCATCATTACCATACAAAAAGGACAAGCCACAGCAATAGCGTTGGGGTTGGTTTCCAGAGCATCTTCAATGCGTTCAATATTTACATCTTTATTGCCTTTTTCAGGTTCTTTGAACATTTGAGCTCCACCAGCTCCACAGCAAAGCCCTTTGCTTCGGCTACGTTTCATTTCTACAAGTGCTACGTCCAGAGCCTCTAGCACTGCCCGAGGGGCTTCGTAAATATCGTTGGCTCTACCCAAATAGCAAGAGTCGTGATAGGTGATGCGTTTTCCCTTAAATTCGCCCCCTTCTTTGAGCTTGATACGCCCTTCGTTGATGAGTTGTTGCAAAAACTCGGAATGATGAATTACTTCGTAGTTGCCTCCTAATTCAGGATATTCGTTTTTGAGCGTATTGAAGCAATGTGGGCAAGCCGTAACAATTTTCTTTATACCATAATTGTTGAGGGTTTGAATATTGGAAATAGCTTGCATCTGAAAGAGAAACTCGTTGCCTGCTCTGCGGGCAGGGTCGCCTGTGCAATTTTCTTCTGTGCCCAGTACAGCAAAATTGATATTGAGTTTATTGAGAATTTTAGCAAAAGCAATTGTAACTTGCTTGTAGCGGTAGTCAAAACTACCTGCACAACCCACCCAAAAAAGAACATCGGGGGTTTTGCCTTCTGCGGCAAGCTCTGCCATTGTAGGTACTTTGTAAGTGGTTGCCATATTCGTTTATGCTTGATTGTTGTCTAAAACTTCTTTTTTGCTTTCTTTGTTTTGTTTTTTGAGCCTCAAATATCCCTTGATAAGCGTAAGGGTAGTAATTGCAAGGAAAAATAAAATTACGTATTCTACATAATTGACCATAGCAGGAAAAGCGTGTCCGAGGTAGTAGCCTCCTAAAACCAGCAATCCTGACCACATCAAAGCTCCAATAATATTGTAAATGGCAAAATACGCAAGAGGCATTCTTGCCATTCCTGCCAGTAAGGGAGCAAACGTACGAATAATGGGAAGGAAACGCCCAATAACTAGAGCCTTACCACCATTTTTATCAAAAAATGCTCGGGTTTGCTCAATGTATTTCCGTTTGAAATACCAAGTTTCCTTACGATTTTCAAAGTTCCTGCCCACCAATTTACCAAAACCATATCCCGAAAAATTCCCTAAAACTGCCGAAGCGAAAATTCCACCAAATACAATCCAAATATTTCCACCCAAATACTTATCGCAAAGCATACCCGCCAAAAATAGGAGATAATCGCCGGGCAAGAAAAAACCAAAAAACCAGCCTGTTTCTAGATATACTATCAAAAAAACCAAAGCCAAACCACCCCTGCTGATAACCTCTTCGGAATTGGTGAGTGTTTGTATGTATTGCCAAATAGTTTCCATAGATTTAGATTTGTTGGGTAAAATTGAGTGCCAAAATTGAAGTAATTGATTTACAAAACGTAAATTTTCAAACCTGAACTTCTACAAGTTCTTGGGGTTCGTAGGGTTTTATCCAAAAGCTATTGAAGTCAAGCCCTACGTATATGCTGATGCTTCCTTCTTGCAACATTTCTAAAATAGCCAAAAATGTATAAATGAAATATATTTTGCTCTGATTTTCACTGATGATGTCTTCAAAATCAAGTCTTTTTTCGGTATTTAGGCGTTCGAGCAAATGCTTTTTCTGTCTTTCAATGCTATAAGGATATTGCAAAACGGTATGTTGCCCTGTACGAGCATTGTTTTTGAAGCGTTCTGTTACTTTTTCATAAACTTTGAGCAGTTTGTAGAGGTCTATATCTTGCAATTCGGTTTCTACACTGCTCACGGCGGCAATTTTTTTAAGTTCAGCGATAATATTGCCGCGAGCTTCTTTTTGTAGGCGTTCCTCTTCCAGCTTGGCAAGCTCACCTACAATGCCTTTGTATTTTTTATACTCTAAAAGGTGTTTAATCAGTTCGTCGCGAGGGTCAATTTCATTGCCTTTTTCATCAATTTCGGGGCGAGGCAAAAGCATTTTGGCTTTAATTCTTACGAGTGTGCCTGCTACTAAAATAAATTCGCTGGCGACTTCAATGTTCAATTTTTCTAAATGATGAATATAGTCCAAAAAGTCTTGGGTGATTTTGGAGATAGGAATATCGTAAATATCCAGCTCATCGCGTTCAATAAAAAACAGGAGCAAATCAAAAGGTCCTTCAAAAAGGGGGAGTTTGATTTCAAAAGTTGCCAAGCCACTGAAAATTTTTGAGCGAAATTAAGAAAAATTCCTTTTGTAGGTGCAAAAAGCCCAAAAAATTCTTTTTTCGTTCCTTTTTTGAAATTCTAAAAAAGTAATATCTTTGCCCCATTGTAGTTGCTAAACTTATCTACTTGCTAAAATTATTCAAAAATGTTTTACAAACAGCATACGCTCTCGAAGTCGGTCAGTGTAACAGGTGTGGGGCTTCATACAGGCAAAAATGCAACAATGACCTTTCTACCCGCCCCCGCAGGCACAGGAATTGTGTTCAAGAGAATTGATTTGGAGGGCTCACCCACTGTACAAGCAGATGTAGATAATGTAGTTGATACTTCAAGAGGCACTACCATAGAGCAAAATGGAGCAAGAATTTATACCGTAGAGCATACCCTTGCGGCACTTGTAGGTTTGCAAATTGATAATGTTGTCATTGAAATAGATGGTCCCGAGCCGCCTATTTTGGACGGCAGTTCTATGCAGTTTATTCGTATCCTGAAAGAAGCAGGGCTTACGGAGCAAGACGCTGTACGCAATTTTTACTATGTCCCCGAAAATATCACTTACACCGACTCGGCAAGAGGCGTAGAACTTACCGCCAAGCCCGCTTACAATTACGAACTGCAAGTTACCGTAGATTACAACTCCGAGGTTTTAGGCATACAAAAAGCAGAGCTTTCTAAAATTGAACATTTTGAAACCGAAATAGCTTCTTGCCGTACTTTCTGCTTTCTGCACGAACTTGAAATGCTCTACAAAGGGGGGCTTATCAAAGGAGGTGATTTGAGCAACGCTATCGTGATTGTAGATAAAGAAATGCCCGAAAATGAGCTAAACCAACTTGCTCAACTTTTAGGCAAAACCTCTGTAAAAGTTGATGTGCAGAAAGGTATTCTCAACAACGTAGAGCTACATTTTAGCAATGAACCCGCCCGACACAAATTGCTGGATTTGGTAGGTGATTTGGCTTTGGTTGGCAGACCGCTCATTGGGCATATACACGCCTTACGCCCCGGGCACGCCGCCAATGTAGAACTTGCCAAACGCATCAAAGCCGCTATCAAAAAGAATAAAGATAAGCAAGGAATGGTATATGCGGCTGATTTGCCTGCTATCAAAGAGGCTGTACAAATAGAGGCAATGCTACCGCATCGTATCCCTTTTTTACTCATTGATAAAATCTTGTACCTTGATGATGTGTCGGTAGTCGCTTTGAAAAATGTTTCTATGAACGAGTGGTATTTTCAAGGACATTTTCCAAATAACCCCGTAATGCCCGGCGTTTTGCAAGTAGAAGGACTTGCCCAAACGGGTGGCATATTCGCTTTAAGCACTACCGAAGAACCCTCTAATTATTGGACTTACTTTTTACGCATAGATGAGTGCCGTTTTCATCAGAAAGTAGTTCCCGGCGATACAATCATTTACCATTGTGTTCTTACAACTCCTATTCGCAGAGGTATTGTAAAAATGGACGGCAGAGCCTATGTAAATGGTAAATTGGTTTGTGAAGCCAAATTAACAGCAAGCATTACTCGTAAAGACAAATGATTAGCAATTTAGCCTACATTCACCCCAAAGCCAATATTGGCAAAAATGTAACTATTGAGCCTTTTGCTACTATCTACGAAGATGTAACCATTGGCGATAACACTTGGATTGGCTCAAATGCTACCATAATGAATGGTGCAAGAATAGGGCAAAATTGCCGTATTTTTCCCGGTGCCGTCATTGCCGCCATTCCCCAAGACCTCAAATTTAATGGCGAATACTCTACCGCCGAAATTGGCGATAACACCACTATTCGCGAATGTGCCACTATCAATCGGGGAACAGCTCATAGCGGAAAGACTGTCATTGGAAGTAATACGCTGGTGATGGCTTATGTACACGTAGCCCACGACTGCTTTATTGGCAATAATTGCATTTTGGTAAATGCCGTACAAATGGCAGGACACGTCATTATGGACGATTTCGCTATCGTAGGCGGAACTGCCGCCATTCATCAGTTTACACGTATAGGCACACACACAATGGTAGCGGGTGGCTCGCTGGTACGCAAAGATGTACCTCCTTTTGTAAAAGCAGGTAGAGAGCCTTTGAGCTATGCGGGTGTAAATTCTTTGGGCTTACGCCGTAGAGGTTTTTCCAACGAGCAAATTATGCTTATCCAAGATATTTACCGAACTATTTTTCAAAAGGGTTACAACACTACTGATGCTATTCAAAAAATTAAAGAAGAATTTCTGCCTTCACAAGAACGCGATTTGATTATCAATTTCATTGAAACCTCCGAAAGAGGTATCATCAAAGGCAGTAGCAGTAGCGATAAATATACTTTTGAACTCTAATTATGGACACGAGCCAACGCCGTTACAAAATCTTGTACGTAGATGATGAAGAGAGCAATCTACGTATCTTCAAAATGACCTTTAAGCGGTACTACGACATATTTACGGCTATTTCGGGGCAAGAGGCTATCAAAATCTTGCACCAAGAGGCTATTCAGCTCATTATCACCGACCAAAAAATGCCTGAAATGACAGGCACAGAGTTTTTGGAGAAAACTATTCCTGAATTTCCCAATATTATCCGTATCATTCTTACGGGCTTTTCCGATATTGAAGCAGTAGTAAGAGCTATCAATAAGGCAAATGTTTATAGGTATGTAACCAAACCTTGGGACAGAGAAGAACTAAAAAAAATCATAGACGAAGGGCTGGCTCTGTATCAGTATCGGGAAGATAAAGACATCAGAATAACCCTTTTGGAAAAAGAAAATCAGGTCTTGAGAGAAAAAATTGAACAACTTACCGAAGAATTGAGGCGGTATAGAAACGTGTAGGCTATTTTTTCCCTGCGACAACTTCTATCATTTGGGAGCAGTCAAGATATTTTTGGGCAACTGCCAAAACATCTTCGCTACTTACTGCATACAAGCGTTCTAAAAAATGCTCGTAATAGTCTTCGGGCAATTGGTGTAAATGAATAATAGACTGCAAGTGCATTTGAGCGTTGGCGTTGGTAAGTTCGTTTGCTATTGAACCTGCCATATAATTCTTGACTTTTTCTAGTTCTGCTTCGCTTACTTTTTCCTGCTGTAAAATCTGAATTTCTTTGTAAATTTCTTGCAAAGCTATTTGATAGGCTTCGACTCGGACATCGGCACTGATAGCAAAGTAGGTAGCCATTCGCATACTTCTCAAAACACTATAAATGCCGTAGGTCAAGCCCTTTTCCTCACGAATATTTTGCATTAACCTTGAACCGAAATACCCTCCCAAAATAGTAGAGCAAACACTTAGTTTGGTGTAATCTTCGTGAGTTCTTCCTATTGCCAATTTACCTACACGCAAAGAGTTTTGCATACTATCATTTTTCTCTACAAAAACTTTTTGGGCATAAGTTTCAAGAGGCAGTTTCTTCTTGGGTTGCGGTTTGTAAGAGAGTTTGGAAAAGTGCTTTTCTAAACTTTGTAAAGTATTTTCTGAAAAATTGCCCGCAAGGTAAATAGCAAAAGAGCTTTGCAAAAGTTGATTTTGATAAAATCGGATAATTTCTTCTTTGGGATAACTGGCAAGCAATTCGGGACTAAGCACTTTGCCGTAAGGGTGATTTTGAAAAAGGGCTTCAGAGAAGGCTCTGCCCGCCAAAAAAGTGATTTTTTGCAAATTGATTTGCAAGTTTTTTTGCTCTTTGGAAAGAAAAATCTGCCAAGCCTCATTAGGAAAGTTGGCTTCAAAAAGTATCTCTGCTATAGTAGGAATAGTGTTTTCGGCGTAACGTGCAGGTGTGTAGAGCGTAATGAAACTTTGGTCTGCATCAGATTGCAAATCCAAAAATGCTCCGAACTCATCAATCGCTTCATTGATTTCTTGGGCTGTTTTGTGGATTGTACCTTCGGCGAGCATTTTGGTAGCATACAAAGATTGAGCAGGCAAGGCACTATCATAGCCCCCTACATCAAACACCCAAGAAATCTGAAGAATTTCTTGTTCGGGTGCGTGTATAGCATAAATGGGTAGTTGGTTGGTTAAATATATTTTACGAGGTAAAACAATAGGGATATGGGTAATTCTTTCAGCTTGGGGTGGAGTAGTTCTATCTAATGAGTGCATAGGTGTTTCTTCCTTTTTTTTAGTTGTAACTTATTCGACGTTAAAGGGTTTGAAAGTTTGAAGTTCAAAAGATTTATTTCTTGTGTCTAATTTTTTTTGGTATCTCTCTTTTTGCTTTTGCAACAGACTTATCCCAAGTTTTCTTTTACAGGGGCAGGAGCATCAAAAAACCCTGCTTGGGGCAGGGTTGAAAGGTGTTTTTAGTCCCATTTGAGGTCGCTGTTGTTTTCTTCATCATCAAGGGCATAGTCCTCAAATACTTCTTCTGAAACTTGGTTGAAGTCGTAGTCGGGCATCATTTCCTTGATTTTGGCAATAGCTTCCTCCAAAGACTCAATAAATTTACCAAAATCTTCTTTGTAGAGAAAGATTTTGTGCTTCTCGTAATAAAACCCATTGTCGCGGAAACGCTTTTTGCTTTCCGTGATGGTTAAATAAAAATCGCTACCTCTGGTTGATTTTACATCAAAGAAGTAGGTTCTTTTTCCCGCCTTTACTCGTTTAGAGTAAACATCTGTTGCACGTTCTCTGTTTGCTTTGAACTCTTCCACAGTCCTTGAAATTTAGATGTTAAACTTCTTTTTGAATGAGCAAAATTAAAAATTTTTGAAGCCACACCAAAAATATTCCCAACTTTTTCATTAAGATTTAGTCTAATTAACAGAAAAGCAAGATATTCTGCAAGCCGAATATAACAAAACAAGTTAGCTTCAAAAAAAACAGCGTTTGCAGTTCTGAATTTAAGGACTTTTTCTCTTAATTTTTTGTGTTTTACATAAATCCTGTTTCGGGCTTTTTATTTCCTATTTCCTTACTGCAAATTAGACCTAATCAATGACAATTTTTTGAAGTTCATATTTGAGTTTTGGAAAAAATATCCCCATATTGCACAGGCTTTTCATTCAAAACCTAAATAGCTTATGAAATTTTTTATTGATACAGCCAACTTGAAAGAAATTCAAGAAGCCAACGACTTGGGCGTACTTGATGGCGTAACAACCAACCCTTCGCTTATGGCAAAAGAAGGCATTACAGGCAAGCAAAATATTTTGGAGCATTACGTAAAAATTTGCCAGCTTGTAGAAGGCGATGTAAGTGCCGAAGTAGTAGCTACCGACTACGAGGGCATTATCCGAGAAGGGGAAGAACTTGCCGCTCTGCACGAAAATATTGTCGTAAAAGTACCTATGATAAAAGATGGGGTAAAGGCAATCAAGTATTTTTCTCAGAGGGGTATCAAAACCAACTGCACGCTGGTTTTTTCGGCAGGGCAAGCTCTTTTAGCCGCCAAGGCGGGAGCTACTTATGTTTCGCCTTTCATTGGGCGTTTAGATGATGTGGCTACCGATGGCTTGCAACTCATAGAGCAAATTGTACAAATTTACAACAATTATGGCTTTGATACCCAAGTGCTTGCCGCTTCTATTCGGCACGTAATGCACCTTGTACAATGTGCCGAAATTGGAGCTGATGTAGCCACTTGTCCTTTGAATGTGATAACAGGGTTGCTCAAACACCCACTTACAGACATAGGACTTGAAAAGTTCCTTGCCGATTATCGCAAGGGCAATTCGTAAAAGAAAGGCTTACTTTCGTCAATTTTTTGCATACTTTTGTAAGTTTTAGGCTTGCAAAGTGTGCTTTCTTTTTACCTTTGGGAAAACCTAAAACATTTTTATGAAAAAAATACTATTTGTTCTCGCCCTTTTTGCAGTGTCCATTCTGTTTACTGCTTGTCCGTATTCTGCCGAATTTCCGCTAGATACTCCCAAAGAAAAAATAGATAATATTCTACTTGGTAAATGGGTAGAAAAAAATGCAATAAACAAGGACAATCCTCCTTTTTACATCATTAGCAAAGTAGATGAAAGCTCTTACAAATTTGAAAAAAATGATTATGACCCTAACGAGAAAAAATATAAGCAAACTGCCTATACAGGACATTTTACCAAAATAGGAAACACCAATTTCTTGAACCTAAAAAATCCTGATGATGGAAAGTTTTACTTCCATAAAATAGAACTTTCTGCTGATAAGAAAGATTTTACACTCTTTGAAGTTACTGATAACATAGACGAAAAGTTTGCTAATGCGGCTGAAATGCGTAAGTTTTTTGAAAAGCACAAAGATTTAAGCTTCTTTTACAACAAAGACGAAAAGATATACGCCAAAAAATAGTAGTTTGCTAAAAACATCACTTTCATCAATACATACGTTATTTTCATCAACTTTTTGCAAAAAAGTGTTGTGAAAATTTGATTTCTATCCAAAAAATAGCTAATATTTCGCAAGTAAAAAACTTTTTATCACCTTAAAAAAATCGTAATTTATGGGAATTTTCAGCAGAATTGGCGACATTGTAAGAGCCAACATCAATGATTTGCTTGACAAGGCAGAAGACCCTGTCAAAATGATTAAGCAAATGGTTATAGATATGCAAGAAGCTGTAACCAAAGCGACTTCGGGTTTGGCACAAGCTATGGCTCAAGAAAAAAAGTTGCAAAGAGATTATGAAAAGTTTGCGGCGATGTCAAAAGAATGGGAAAACAAAGCTATGGCGGCATTGCAAGCAGGTAATGAAGATTTGGCTCGCAAGGCATTAGCCAAAAAAGCAGAAGCAGACCAGCAAGCCGCAACCTACAAACAAATGTACGAGCAAGCCGCTCAGACCGCCGCAACCCTAAAAACGCAAGTAGAGCAACTCAAAGCCAAACTTGATGAGGCAAGAATGAAAGAATCTACGCTCATTGCTCGTAGCCAAGCGGCAAAAGCTCAGAAAGAAATTGCTAAAAATATCGGCACCTTTGATAGCTCTTCTATCTCTTCCAAATTCTCCAAATTTGAGGAAAAAATCCTTAAAGAAGAAGCCGAAGCACAAGCCTTTACACAACTTGCAGAGGGTACTACCAGCCTTGATGACGAATTCAAATCCTTAGAGAAAAATATGGCGGTAGATGACGAACTCGCCAAACTAAAAGCTAAACTTGGTAAATAACAACTAACCCCTAAATTATGCCGATTATGCCCAAATTCAAAGTAATTAAAGAAGGTATCAACGAAGAATTGATTGCCTCTACACAAGCCAAAGTAGAAAAATACATTCAAGAGCTATTTCACGACTACGAAGTAGCGAAAATTGAAAATACATACAGCTTTTCTTTCGGTACCGTAAGCGTAAATATACGTATCATCGGTTGGCATAGCGAAGATGTACTCGTAGAAGTGTATTCTTATCTTGCCGAAGATGTAAATCTTACGCCTGATATGGCAGAAGAACTGCTTCGCCTCAATGCCAGTATGCATTTTGGTAGTTTTGGTCTGACCTTCGATAGAGCCGTAGTATATAGCTATGCTTTGGCAGGTGCCAATTTAGACCTCAACGAATTTGTTGCCGCTGTACAAACCGTAGCTACTGTAGCCGATAGCTACGATGAAATGTTTAAGCAAAAACCACAAACTGCTTAAAAATTTTTTATTCCTACCCCAAACCTTCAAGCATTGTGCTTGAAGGTTTTTTTGAAATCATCTCTCACTTCTAAAATTTGATTGTAATGGGATTCATTATTGCGGGAATCGTCTGTATAGCTATTGCTGTCGGACTTTGGTTTTATCGTAAATCGCAATTGGATAAGTCGTTGAATATTCGCTACCAGCAGACTACTACTGCCAAAAATATTTGGGAAAACTACGAGGATATTGTAGGCACCGTAGGGCAAGGGCATTACACAGAAATTGTAGAAGTCAAAGGTATTGCCAAGTGCAATAACCCACTCCTTGCCGACCACAGCGAAAAGCCCGTAGTCTATTACAAAGCCTACGTAGTTCACGAATACGAGGTACAAGAGCAACAACGTGATAGCAATGGAAATACTCGTTGGGTTACTCGCCGTAAATCAGAGACTATTTCATCTAACGAACAGAGTGTTCCTTTTTACATTGATGACGGCAGTGGCAAAACGATAGCGGTTAATCCTGCTTTAGCAGAAAAACACACGACTACTACCGTAGATAGATTTGAAAGGGAACTATCACAGGGCTATCTCAATCAGCATCGCAATACGAGTTGGGGTATGCAACTGGTGAATTTCCTGAGTAATGTCAATACTTATGGTTCAAGAACGCTTGGTTATCGGCTTGTAGAGGAATGTATTCCTATCAATACACGCCTGTACGTATATGGAGAAGCTACTGACCGAGATGGCGAACTAACTATCTCCAAGCCTCGTGATACGAATCAGCATTTTATTGTTTCGGTAAAATCGGAAGAAGAACTTGTGCAAGATGCAGAAAGTTCGGCAAGGTGGTCTTTGATAGGAGCAATTGCCTTGGTAATAATTGGAGCAGTTTTGATGATTGTAGGCTTTACAGAAAAATGATATTATCAAAATGAAAGAGATTTTACAGCAACTTCGTATTTTACACATTGCTTTCACGGCTATGGTGATACTTATTGGGGTAATATTCCATTTTATACTTTTGCCTACAATGGAGGCAGAAAATAATGCAATAGAAGATAATTTTATTTTTCAGATTGTAGTAGTGCTGATGGCAATAGGCTCAACGGCATTTATTAAAGTGGTTACGCCTAAACTTCTGCTAAATGCTCAAAATCAAACGGATTTGCAGGGTAAATTAGAAGCCTACAAGGGTACTTTCATTATCAAAATGGCTGTTTTGGAAGGTGTAGCTATGGCATCCTTGGTCTTTTATCTGCTTACTTCCAAATCGTTTTATGCTTCCATGGCGACTGTTTGGCTTATATTGCTAATCTTACAACGCCCTACTCCACAAAATATCGCCCAAGAGCTCAAACTTTCAGATAAAGAGAGGAAAGATTTGATGCAAAACTAAAAAGCTAACCCCAATGGTTAGCTTTTCGCTGGGCTACTCTTCCATCTCCAATAAACTTTTTACAAGCCGCAAAAACAAAAGCAATGAAAACTTTTTTCATCTGACAAAATTTCTGTAATTTTGATGAAAAACTATTCGGATGTGAAGTATTTTTTAGGGCTTTGTTTTGGGATTTTTTTCGGGGTGGCACAGGCTCAGCAAGATCCACTCTACACGCAGTACGTTTTCAATACTGCCGCTATCAATCCTGCCTATGTAGGAAGCCATAACTTGCTCAATGCAGGACTGCTGTATCGCAAGCAATGGGCAGGTATCGCCGCTTCGCCTACTACCGCTACTTTGGGCATAGATGCTCCTTTATGGCAAAATCGTTTGGGGGCAGGGTTGCTTTTAGGACTTGATAAAATTGGAAAAACCCAAAGTTTTGAGCTTTCCAGCCAATATGCCTATCGTATCCCTACGGCAAATAATGGCAATCTTTCTTTGGGCTTGCAGGCAGGTTTCACACAATATAGCTTCAGAGGAGCAGAACTCATTTACAACTCCTCGCAACTCAACGGCAATAATCTCAATAGCGACCCTGTTTTGGAAGAAAATCTTACTCGTACTCTTTTTAATGTCGGAACAGGTGTCTGGTTCAATAATGAACGTTTTTTTGCGGGTTTTTCTGTACCTCGCATTATCACGCATCGTTTTTCGCAAAATACACAAGGGCTTCTGCAAAGTGAAGCAAGGCAGTACAGGCATTATTTTCTGATGGCAGGGTATGTGTTTGAATTGAACGAAAATTTCCAACTCAAACCATCAGCTCTCTTGCGAGCCGTAGAGGCGGCACCCTTAAATTTTGATATTACTCTGCAATCTTGGTACAAACAAAAGTTTGGGGCAGGTTTAGCGTATCGCCACCAAGCTAATCTAAGCGTTTTGTTTGAGTTCAATACGCTTCAAGGCTTACGTATCAGTTATGCGTATGATTTCCCAACCACTGCCCTAAGCCGCCATACTTCGGGTAGCCACGAAATTATGCTCCGCTATCAGAAACCCTTAAAAAATACTCCCACAGAACGTAAAAAGAAAAAACAAGATACCCCCGAAGAAGATGAGGAAGAGGAAATTATTATTTCGCCTCGTTTGTTTTAGTTATCTTTCATTATGCTTTGCCTCATTTGCCCAAAAGCCTGTTTTTAAGCATTATACTCGTGCCAGCGGCTTGAAAAGTGAGTATATCAATTTTATGTATCAAGACAAAAGGGGGTTTTTGTGGATTGCTTCGGATAAAGGGGTAAGTCGTTTTGATGGCAAAGAATTTGTGCATTTCAATACCGATAATGGCTTGCCCGGTAATATGGTGCAAGCTATCTCAGAAGATAGCTCACAAAATATTATTTTGCAAGTCTATGAAAAAGGTTTGTACCAAATAACCCCACAACTCAAAATTTTACCCTATGCTACCCAAAAGGTTTCCATTTCTAACCCAAAAAAATACTTTCAATATTTTTCCTCGCCCAATACTTCACTTATTCAACATATTCTTTCTGATGCAGAAAACGCAGGTATTGTAGAGGTTTTTGAACTTCAAGACTACGAAAAAAACTTGTGGTTTGGTGTTTTTGGGAAAGGTTTGTTTCGTTATATCCCTTACCTTGAAAATTATGAAATTGATGACGAAATCGTGAATTTTTATACCAATGGCTTGCAAGTATTTTTCTTAGGCAAAAAAGGAATTCACATTTTTAATAATTACACTGCTGAAAGAAAATTTTTACCTTTATCCGATAGCCGTGCTTTACAATTTTGGAATGATAAAGTTTTCATAGGTTCGCTATACGATTGGTATGTGCAAAAAGATTTACAAACCCTTTCCGATGGTACGCATTGCACAGGCATTGCCGATATAGCCACCAAAGACCAAAAAATGTGGGTTGCAACTTTTGGCGAAGGCTTGATTATTATGAAAAATAATTTTCAGACTGATACCCTAAACGTTCAGAGAGGTTTGGTAAGCAATAATTTAGAAAAAATCCACCTTTCTCCTTCGTATGTATGGGTAAGTACCTATGGCGATGGCATCAGCCGTATCAATCCGAAAAATCTGCAAATCAAAAACTTTACTCAAAAAAATGGATTGCTCTCAGGTACGGTTTATGATATATTCAAAGAAAAACCCAATACCTTCTGGATAGCAACTGAAAAAGGCATTAGCGTATTTGAAAACGATACACTTGCATTTCAAATAGAATCCCAAGAAAGAATTTTAAGCATATTTCGCTATCAGAATCTTATTTGGGCTGTTTCTGATAAATACTTGTACCAAGTAGATGCTCAAAATAGCTTACGTAAGTGGGCAGGGATTTATGTAACCCCTCCCGACCAAAATATAGCTATCAATCGGATTATTTCGCAAGGAAATCATTTCTTTGTTTTGAGCAATCAAGGAGCTTTTCGGCTCAATATGGATAAAATTTTAGCATTGCTTCCTTCAAAACCTCGTTTAGAGTTACTTTCCATACGCAATTTGCAAGAAACTATTTCTTGGCAAAAAGATAAACCTCTTGCGTTATCTTGGAAAAATAAAGATTTGACCTTACATTTTGCCCTCCTGAGCTATTTGAATGAAAACGAAAATGCCCTTTGTTACAGGTTTAAAGAAAAAGATAGCACTTGGATAAACCTTCCCAGCAATCACCAACTCAATCTGCGTAATTTAGATTATGGAAATTTTACGCTACAAATACGAATGAAAAATGCTTTGGGCATACATTCCGATATTTTGAGCATTCCATTGGTGGTAGAAAAGCCGTTTTGGCGAAAATGGTGGTTTATTGCAATGGTGATGAGTGTTGCTTTTACGCTATTTGCTTTTTTGATACGCTTCATTGCCCAAAAAAGATTGAAAAAGCGTTTGAAAGAGCTGGAACTAACACAAAAACTACAAACAGAAAAAGAACGCATAGCCCGTGAATTACACGATAATATAGGCTCACAACTCACCTATATCATTACAAGTTTGGAACAAATTGATAAAACAACCGACCTAACAAAACAAAACAAACGTATTCAAGAACTTTCTCTATTTACCAAAGAAACCATTGGCGAACTTCGTGAAACCATTTGGGCTATCAATCAGCAGGCTATCAGTACCGAAAATTTACTTTCTCGTATTCAGGAAACCATTTGGCGACTAAATGAAAACTTACAAGGCATAAAAATTGTCTTGCACAATGCTTTACAAAAAGATTTCCAACTTCACTCTTTGGAGGCTCTTAATATTTTTCGTATTTTTCAGGAAAGCCTCAACAACGCCCTCAAACACAGCCAAGCTACTGAAATTCACGTTTTTTTAGAAAGTAGCTCAGAAACTCTTACGCTGATAGTTCAGGATAATGGTATAGGCATCAACTTGAATGAAAAAAATTTAGAACGGCACTATGGACTAAAAAATATGCAAAAAAGAGCCACAGAAATCAAAGCCAAACTTACCATAGAAACCCTGCCGCAAGGAACAAGTATATTTTTGCAATGTTTTTTGGGGTAAAAGTAGTAATCGCTCAAATTACAAAGAATAAATTTGCATACTAAAATTAGCCTTCTTATCTTTGTATCAAGAATAAAAAATACTCATATGCGGCAAGAAAAAATAATAGAAGTGCTAGGAGAACCTTATTTTTTTAATGATAGAGTAATTCTCTATAATCTTGACTGCCAAGAAGGGCTGAAACAACTTTTCAAATACAACATTAAAATAAACACGACTATCACAAGTCCTCCTTACAACATAGGGAAAGAATATGAGAGGATTCTCTCTTTGAATGACTATGTTCAGTGGTTATGTGAAATAAGTAATTTGGTGTATGAAATAACAGAAGATAATGGGGCTTACTTACTCAATTTGGGTTATCTAAGTGTAGAAGATAAAGCCAGAGCTTTACCTATACCTTATCTGATATGGGATAAAATTAAGTTTTATCTTAATCAAGAAATTATATGGAATTATGGAGCAGGTGTGGCTTGCAAAAATTATCTTTCACCAAGAAACGAAAAAATTTTGTGGTATGTGAAAAATAAAGAAAGATATACTTTTAATCTTGACGCCATAAGAGACCCTGATGTAAAGTATCCTAACTCCAAAAGAAAAGGAAAGCTAAGGGCGAATACATTAGGTAAAAACCCTTCTGATGTTTGGCAAATTGCCAAAGTAACTTCGGGGGCAAATCGAGCTTCAAAAGAACGAACCGAACATCCTGCACAATTTCCTGAAGATTTAGTTTATAGAATGGTAGTAGGATTCACCAATGAAAACGATTGGATTCTAGATCCTTTCATAGGAAGTGGTACAACAGCAACTGTCGCCTTAAAGAATAAACGAAAGTGTATTGGTTTTGAAATTAATCCTGATTATTGTGAAATCGCTAAAAGGCGAATTTTAGCAACAGAATTGACTTTAAAGGCAAGTGAATTTACCCTGTTTTAGATTTTTCATAAAGCAGTTTGAGTTTGTATTTGTAGCTTTCTGCATTTAAGCGTGCTTGTTGCCCTCTTTGCGAGGTTTGCCCAATCCAATCGGTATGCTCTAAAAATCCAAAACGTATAATTTTGATTTCTGGTTGTTCATTTTCAGTAAATTTCTCAAAGTTAATTGTCAGGTAATAACCTGATTTTACCTTTTGGGACGCTGCACTTTCTTCTTGGGCATAACTTCTATTACCGAATACTTGTTTTTTATCAGAAGAAGCTTTTATCTCTATTGAAAAATTATTGTCTTTTATACAAACTAAGTCTTTTTCTGATTTTGTAACACCTCTTTTCCAAGTTCTTGGGTGTCGTTTCTCTAAATTCAAAGCTACTAACTCATGCAAAAGAAAACTCATAATTTGAGGCGTAGGAAAAATGTCTTTTCCAATAAAAAAATTGCCAATTTGAGATTTAAATATCCATTTCCAACTTTCTAAAACAACCTCTACGATTTCACTAGTTTTAAGTGGGTGAATTTTTATCAAATTATCAGTAATAGCAAGCCAATCACTTTTAGGCTTATTCAAGTAAGGTGATTTCATATTTAGAGTTCCTTTAAAAGTTCCGCAATAGAGACATTTAAGGCGTTCGCTATCTTCTCTATATTCAGTAAGGTTATATTCTTTTCTGCTCTTTCCAACATACCAATATAGGTACGATGTACCCCAACGAGCTCTGCAAAATCTTCTTGCGAAAGATTTCTTTCTAATCTTTTTTTTCTTAGAATCTGGCCAAATTTGATAAGCGTTTGAGAGTTTGCCATTGAATAGGGCATTTCTTACAAAGTAAGTAATATTACAACTAAAAATCTACATACTATAGTTAGCAATAAATAAATATGATTTGCAAAAGAAATTAGATATGCTATTTTGTATTTACATTTGTACTTGTTTTATTTCTATATTGCTCAAACAAAACATAAATACTTTCAAATCAAGCAAACGTTTTCACTAAAAAAATGTTTAATTGCTATAAGGTGGTTCAAAATTTGCAGTAAAATTGATATTCTGAATTTTCAGGGTTTAACTTTTTTGTTTTCAAAGATTTCAGGAAGGCTAATTCTAAAAACATTTTGTTTGAACGTAAACGAAGCTCCAATGAAAAAATTTGTTCTGATAGGCTTTTTTTGGGTTTGTATTTGGGTGGCAAAAGCCAATTATATCTTAATTCCTATGGATAAAGCCCAAAAAAATCATTTGAAGGCTTATGGTATTGCCTACTGGGTATTGCAAAAAGTCGGTCAGGAGGTGGATTGGCTCTTGAATTATAGAGGCGGAAGTTTTGGAACAAAGTTTGACCCTCGCATACAAAACGAACTAACCATTCGGGGGGTGAGCTTTCAGGTAGTTTCTTCAGCTCAATACAACCAAATACTTGCCGAAATTGCCAGCCCTTCGGCAAATATGGACGTGGTGAAGTTGGAAAAAGCCCCCAAAATAGCTGTTTATTCGCCTAAAACCAAACAGCCTTGGGACGATGCCGTTACGTTGGTACTAACTTATGCTGAAATTCCTTACGACCTCATTTATGATGATGAAATTATGCAAGGCAAACTCATAGATTATGATTGGTTACACTTACATCACGAAGATTTCACAGGGCAACAAGGAAAATTCTATGCAATGGCTCGCAATCAGGCTTGGTATGTACAAGAAAAAAAGGAATTAGAAGCTCTTGCCAAAAAATGGGGCTTTCCCAAAGTTTCTCAGCTCAAATTAGCCGTAGTAAAACGCATACGTGAGTATGTGATTGGAGGCGGATTTATGTTTGCAATGTGTTCGGCTACCGATACCTTTGATATTGCCCTTGCCGCCGAAGGCGTAGATATTTGCGAAAGTATGTACGATGGTGATGGTGCTGACCCGCAAGCTCAAGAAAAACTCAATTTCCAAAATACCTTCGCCTTCAAAAATTTTCGCTTGGAAAAAAATCCTTATGTGTATGAATATTCCGATATTGATAACCAACAGCACGAAAGAGGTGTAAATGAAAAAACCGATTTCTTTCAGCTATTTACTTTTTCAGCCAAATGGGACCCTGTACCCACAATGCTTACCCAAAACCACGAAACGCTCATCAAAGGCTTTATGGGACAAACAACGGCTTTCAAAAATCGGCTCATCAAGTCGGAAGTTGTAATAATGGCAGAAAATAAAGTTTGCAACGAGGCTCGTTATATTCACGGCATACAAGGCAAAGGAACTTGGACATTCTACGGCGGACACGACCCCGAAGACTATCAGCACTTTGTAGGCGAAGAACCCACCGACCTTAATCTACACCCCAATTCGCCGGGCTATCGGCTCATCTTGAACAACGTGCTTTTCCCTGCCGCCAAGAAAAAGAAACAAAAAACCTGATTGTATTAGATAACAGACTGGATAATCAAAAATTATTCTCACGTAGCAAGCAATGATGTAGCTATCAGCCTCTTTTCAAATTAAAAATAGCAAAGCCCTCTTTTGCTTAAAGAGGGCTTTACATTTCAGGTAGAGATATTAATTTTTCAACTTTCTAATTTCCTGCCACAGACATTACTTGTTTGAAGTCTGCAATTTTCGCATTGCCTTTATACACTCGCAAAACCCATCTCATTTCATTATCCAACTGACAGCGAATTTTGCCTCCCAACATCTTTGAATCAAAAGTTAGCTCGTGAGTATTCGGATTTACTTGGGCAGAAATAGGCTCTTCTTTTCCGTCAGCGGCTTTGTACATCAGAAGCAGTTGCCCTTCGGCTGTACCTTCTTGCGAATCTTCGGCAATAAGTGTTGCTTTGTTGGCTTCATTTTCAAATTTGTTGTTCCAATAAATTTCTCTTACGAGTGCCGCTACGCCAAATTTTGCTTCATCAGTGGTAGTTTTTACATTCGCCGCTCCAAAATCTTTGGATTCGCCTTCTTTCCCTACTTCATTTACGCCTATTCCTATCCCCGCAGGACTTGCCCCCACTACTGCACGCATAGTTTTACCATTTGCCTTGAAAGTAAATTCATAATCCATTGTACCCATACTACCTTTGCTTTCAACTATTTCAGCCTCTAAAAACTTCTGAGAACCTTTGGGAGCATACATCATTTTAGAGATTTTTCCTCTTTTCCAGTCAATTATCATCATTTCTTTGCTTTGTGGGCTATAGTAAGACCCCTGCAAGCTAATATCGGGGAGTTGATCATTCGCTTTCGGCGAAGCATTTTCAGTTTCTGCCTTTTTTTCTGTAGCAGTGTTAGTGCTTTCAACTTTTTTGGCAGTATCTTTTTTCTGCTCATCTGTGTTTTGAGCGGATTGCTTACAAGCTACCAGCGAAGTAAGCAATGCAATGGTAAGCATTAGTTTTTGCATAGATTTTTTTTTTGTACAAATTAGAACTTTTTTTCGTGCAGAACCAAGTTGTTTTTTACAAAATAAATGTTTGGCTTTACGAAACTACGTTTTAAGTATAATTCTGAATTTAGTGCCTTTATCTACTTCGGAGTATTTTACAAAGATTTTACCTTTGTGATATTCCTCAATAATTCTTTTGGCAAGTGTAAGTCCAAGTCCCCAACCTCGTTTTTTGGTGGTATAGCCGGGGTCAAATACTCGCTTAATTTTACGAGGAGGTATGCCTTTGCCATTGTCGCTAATATCAATATAAAGTAATTTATCTTTGCTCGAAAGACGCGTTTCTACCACTATTTTTCCTTCCGCCTGAATAGCATCTACCGAGTTTTTGATAAGATTTTCCAGCACCCATTCAAACAAATACCTATTGAGCCTTACAGAAAAATTTTGTGGTAAAAAATTATGGTATTCAAGCTGAATTTTCGTTGAAATGCGTGGGCGTAGATACACAAGCATTTCCTCAATAATTTTGGTAATATCTTCTTGCAAAAGAGCCGTTTGCGAACCAATATTAGAAAAACGAGCCGCTACTATTTCCAAACGCTTTACATCTTTGTTGATTTCTTCCAAGATTTCCTCTGTCATAGCATTAGTTTTCAGATATTCTACCCAAGCCAGTAACGAAGAAATAGGCGTACCAAGCTGATGAGCCGTTTCTTTGGCAAGCCCTACCCATACTCGGTTTTGTTCGGCTCGGCGAGAGTAGCTAAATGCCAAATAGGTAAGCAAGCCAAAAATAGCTATTACGGTAAGTTGTATGTAAGGGTAATATTTGAGTTGATAAATCAAATCGGAGCTACGATAATAAATAAGGTGATAGCGGTCTTTACCAATATTGATTTTGATAGGCGGGAACTCCTCTTTCATTCGGGCAAGCTCTTTTTCTAAATAAAGTTGTTTTGCCTCTTCACTCATTCCTTTGGTATCCAGATTACGCTCCGTGATGATATTTTCGTTTTCGTCAGTGGCAATGGTAGGTACAGAAGTGTTGGCTTTGATGATTTCTTCCAAAATAAACTTCATAGACTCCTCATTTTCCCTATCCCACAAATATCGCAAAGCCTTGCTGAAAAGCGTTATTTGAGCCTTTTCTCGTTGTATAAGTTGGCTCACCAAAGTATTGGTATAATACAACGAAACAAAGCCTATCAGAAATGCAACTATGATGATAGCTACCTTGAAACGAAACCTATTTTGATATAAATTCATTTATCCGCAGGACTTGACCACAATAATAGCAGTTTTTCGCAATCTTAACAAATCTTACGAAAATCGGTAAAAGCATTTTACACCTCAACATAACTTTGTATATTTGCCCAAAATTTTCACCAAACCCCTTGAAATTATGCTAAATTACGACAAAATTGTAGAAATTCTTGGCTCTAATGCCGAAAAGTTGCTCAATCACGAGTGTAAGACTATTGATAAAAAACTTCTCCAAAAACCTTCCAAAAATTTTGTAGATGAGGTATATGCCAAGTCTAATCGCAACCCTCAGGTTTTGCGTAGCTTGCAAACAATGTTCAATCACGGAAGGCTCAAAGGTACGGGGTATCTTTCCATTTTACCCGTAGACCAAGGCATAGAACACTCCGCAGGAGCTTCGTTTGCACCCAATCTTATTTATTTTGACCCTGAAAATATCATTAAACTTGCCATTGAAGGCGGTTGCAGTGCCGTAGCAACTACTTTTGGGAATTTAGCCCTGATGTCCCGCAAATATGCTCACAAAATTCCTTTTTTGGTTAAAATTAACCACAACGAACTGATGACTTACCCCAACAAATACGACCAAATTATGTTTGGTTCGGTGCGTGAGGCTTGGAACTTGGGAGCAGTAGCCGTAGGGGCAACTATTTACTTTGGCTCGGAAGAGTCTTCTCGTCAGATTGTAGAAGTAGCCGAAGCCTTTGAAATGGCTCACGAATTGGGTATGGCTACGGTGCTTTGGTGCTATGCTCGTAATAGTGCATTTAAGAAAGATGGCGTAGATTACCACGTAGCGGCTGATATTACAGGGCAAGCCAATCATTTAGGCGTAACTATTCAAGCAGATATTATTAAGCAAAAACTTCCTGAAAATAATGGTGGCTTTACCGCTCTCAATTTCGGTAAATCGCATAAAAAAATGTACGAAGAGCTAACCACTTCGCACCCCATAGATTTGTGCCGCTATCAAGTTGCCAACTGCTATATGGGTAAAATCGGGCTTATCAACTCAGGGGGCGAATCCAAAGGGGCATCGGATATGGCAGAAGCCGTAACTACTGCGGTTATCAACAAACGTGCAGGAGGTATGGGCTTGATTATGGGACGCAAAGCCTTCCAAAGACCTATGAAAGAGGGCGTGGAGTTGCTTAATGCCGTACAAGATGTATATCTGACCCGAAAAATTGATTTAGCGTAAAAATTTTTCAAAACAAAAAACAAAACCTCATAGACTCTCTTGCCTATGAGGTTTTTTGCTACTCTAACTCTGATTCTGTACTAGCACTTAACTTGCGGGCATATTTTTCATAAAGTCCTTTGCATTTCGCCGCCTCTTCAGGTTTTATCTTTTGCAAATCTTTGGAATATTGATAGAAAATAAACATTTGTTGCCTCATTTTGAAATCGTTGCGAGGGCTGTAATTATCCATAGCGTAATCAATAACTACTTTTGCCTGCTCGGTAATGTGTTTGTAGAGGCTATCGGCGAGGCTATTTTCGCCCACTTCATAGAGCAAAGGCACTAATTGAGCCACATAGAAATCGTAAGGTATGCTTTCTATGGGTATTTTTTTCAGTGAAAACAACATCAATTCTTTGGCTTTTTCCTTTTTTCCTTCCTCAATGAGTGTTTTGGCTACTTCGTAAATATGCTCGCGAGCCTGCGAAATGAAGCCAAAATAGTCTTCATTATGATACACCTTGGGATTATCCAAACCTCGCCAATACATTTTTCTTACAATTTCTTTACCCTTGAAATTGTGTTTTTTCTCTTTCATTATTAGCTCGTAGCTCAAATCGGCATTCACAAAAATCTCTTTATTGGGAGCAAGTAAACCCACAGGTACAGGAAGCAGGCGATAAGCCAATCCTTCAACTTGCATATAATCTTTCAGACCTACATAATCTTCGTCGCTGAGCTTGGGAGCAAAGTAAATAGGTCTTCGCCAATGGTTGTTGGCAATGATATTGAGAATGACAAACTCATCTTTATCTATTCGGTTCTTGTTTTTGGGTAGTTCCCAATACATTCCATATTTGAGCAAAGTATCTGCTCCATTAGGCAAAAAGCCTGCACTCTTGATGTAGTCTATATCTTTGGAAGTATCCAGAATAAGTTTTCGGGAAGGCAAAAAGTTCTCAACATCTTCTTCAGAAGTAGGAATTTGGGTGTATCTGTTATTTTGTACAACCAAGTTCATATATTGTTGAAGTTCTATACCTTGCTCATAAAGTTCTTTGGCTTCTTTATCGGGCATAAAAGGGTGTTTGGTAATGAAAACTACATCATTCATTCCCATTCGGTAATGCTCTTCTTTCAATGAAATGGGGAGTGGGTCAGAATCGTAAGCGGCTTGTTTCATTTGGCTGATGTACCAATCTGTACCCAAAAGACTGGTATTGCATACTCTCACATCGGTTCGGAAACCTTCCACTTCTTGCACATACCAGAGCGGGAAAGTATCGTTATCGCCACCTGTAAAAAGAATGGCATTCGGCTCACAAGAGCTTAATAAGTTTCGTGCTGAATCTACGGAATAGTAACGATGAGAGCGATTGTGGTCGTCCCAGCCTTGCCAAGCCATAAGCCCTACGCAAAGTACGCCCAAAATACTCGCTACCCCCCAAGAGGTAGGGTTTTGGTAAGAGGGCGAAGTTTGCGTTTTTTTAACAAGTAGCGACTCAATAAGTTCTATGAGTGCAAGCACGCCAAAGCCAATCCATATTGCAAAAACATAAAACGAACCTACATAGATATAATCACGCTCACGAGGCTCAACGGGAGGAGAGTTGAGGTAAATAATTAGAGCAATGCCCGTAAGGAAAAAGAGTAATCCAAGCATTACTGCTGTTTGCTTATTACGAATAATATTGAAGGCAAGTCCCAACATTCCCAAAATAAAAGGGATTCCATAAAATCGGTTACGAGCTTTGTTGTTTTTGATGTAGTCAGGGGCATCTGTATCATTTCCAAAAAGCAAAACGCCTGCGTCCTTAATATCACTTTCTCTGCCTATAAAATTCCACCCAAAATACCGCCAATACATATGCCCCAATTGATAAGAGAAAAAGAAAGCAATATTATGGGCAAAACTTGGGTCTTGACCTTTTTCAAGTCCTAAATATCTTTCGTAAAGCGAAACGTGATAGGGGTCTGAACTGTATATACGAGGGAAAAACATCATTCTCGCACTTTCATCATATTTGGGCTCGCGGTTGTAGCGATAAATCACGTATTTACCTTTTTCCTTATCTTTGGTGTAAATGGGAGAGGTATTGATGTAATCTACGGGTTTTTCAGTGTAGATAGGTCCAAAAAGCAAAGGACGACTGCCATACTGCTCTCGGTTTAGGTAAGAAATAAGCGAAACCAAATCTTCGGGATTGTTTTCATCAATAGGCGGATTGTAAGCAGAGCGTATCAAGATAATTCCATAAGAAGCATACCCTACGAGTACCAAAGAAACACCCAACAAAATTGTATTCAGAAGCGGTTTTTGTTTTTTTATAGCAAACAAAATTCCCCAAGTAAGTCCTGCTACAATCAGTAAAATCAGAAAGATAATTCCCGAATTGAAAGGCAAGCCCAAAACATTTACAAAAAATACTTCAATGCTCTTGGCAAATGTAGGAAGCCCCGGAATAAGCCAAATCAGAAACAGCAAAATACCTGAACCTGCCATAATCGCATATATGATACCCTCGGGGGTAACTTTGAGTGCTTTCTTGAAATAATAAATCATTGCAAGGGCAGGAATGGTAAGCAAATTGAGTGGGTGTACGCCAATAGAAAGCCCAATCAGATAGGCAATAAGCAAGAGCCAACGATACTCACTTTGGGTATCTTGCAGAGTATCCCATTTGAGCATTGCCCAAAAAATAAAGCCTGTCAGAAAAGAGGACATCGCATACACTTCGGCTTCTACGGCAGAAAACCAAAACGAATCTGAAAAGGTATAAGCCAAAGCTCCAACACTGCTGGCAAGCATTATGCTGTGCGTTTGAGCTTTGGTAGGCTCAAAATCTTGTTTTCTTTGATTGAAAAACTTAATTGCCAGCAAACTAATTGACCAAAACAAAAAAAGTATGGTAAAACCGCTACACAATGCCGATGAAACATTCACCATAAAGGCAATTTGAGAAGGTTCAAGGGCAAGCATTGCGAACATTCTATTGACAAGCAAGAAAAAAGGCGTACCCGGAGGGTGGGGTACTTGTAATTTCGCCGAACAGGCAATAAATTCGCCACAATCCCAAAAACTTGCGGTAGGTTCAAGTGTGAGCAAATAAACAGCTGTTGCAATCAAAAAGATAATCCAGCCAAATAAGTTATTGAGTTTCTTGAAATACTGCATTTTTATAGGTTTTAGATACGAAATTTAGACACCAAATATTAGAGTTCAGAAATATGGATTTCACAAAAAACAAAAAGGTCAGACGCTATTGGCAATAGCATCTAAAATGGTCTGATAATCAATTTCACTCAGTCCTTCACCTGCTTTGGAAGGGTACTGAATAGTATTTTCCCAGTGGTTGGCAATATCAGTCCAAGCGTAAGCATCAGGGGAGTATAAAATGAGACGTTTGGCGGCACGATTCATAGTTTGCCCGTCCCAAAGGTCGGTGAGGTCATCAAAATTTTTAGGAATTTGAGTTGTTGGGTAGTTTTGTGGCTTGCTATCCGCTTTAAATTCCAAAGGGTGCGTGCTGGCATCTGTCCATAGTACAATAATTTGCCTGCGTTTATCACCTTCTTTGCTCCAATCAGATTGAATAGCAAGAGCCAGAGCCTCCAAGCCATTTTCGGGTTCATCTCCGCCGCCATCGGCTTGGATACGACTTACAAATGCCTGAAATGATGATTTTTCATCGGGTAAAGTAAAAAAAGGAGAAACCTGCATAGCCATATCGCCATCTACATAATAATCGCGAAAGGTAATAACTTTCACACGCAACTTATCAATATGCTTGGATTTTTGCCTCATTTGTACCGAAAGGTCATCATAAAATTTGAGAGCATTTTCTTTTACTTTGTCAATAATCGGCGACATAGAGCCTGTGGCATCAATACAAAGTACAATATCTACGTGATAGCTTAATCCTTGCATACAAAGCTTTTTGAAATTTTTGCGTAAAAATAGGAAAAAAATATTTGAAAAACCGAACTAAGGAAAGGTTTTGAAAAAAATTACAAAATCGTGGGCAGGTTGTGATGGATTAGTCTTGCTTTATTCTGCCATTTTCGTCATATTCACGAATTTGCACTTCGGTTTCTTCGTCATACCATATTTTGGGATAGTAGGTTTCTTTTTTACGCTTGCCGTTGGGATAATATTCTACCCACAAGCCAATTTTTACATCATTCTGAAATACTCCTTTTTCAGCAAGATTTCCGTTGGGGTGAAAGCGAAGATAAGTGCCTTCTTTTTTGCCATTTTTGATGGGGATAACTTCTTTTAGTTTTTTCTGCATTTCGTCGTGATACGAAATTTTGGACTCTTTCAAGAATCCTCGGTAATATTTAGTTTTTTCCAGTAGCACAAAATCTCTATCAAGAGCATCTTTGCCATATTTTTCCCACCTGCCGTGCTTGACACCAAAGTAAAAAAATCCTTCTTCTACTACTCGGTTATTTTCTGTTTTTTTGTAAGGTCCGTGTAAGATTTTCACTTCGTCCCAAGGCATTTTGTCGTAGGTACTCACGATAATTCTTTTTTTCTGCGGGTGAAAGGCATAAATTTCCTCAATGTATTTATTCACCAGCCCTCGGTCTTGTACTTTAAGATAATGAAAAACCTCAATGGTTACATTAGAGCTTGTTTTTTTAATAAAACTTTTACGAACTTTTTTGCCATAATAGACATTTTTGGGCTCTTTTTTCTCCTTTTGCTCTTTTTTTTCTTTGGGCAGTTTAATCCGCAAATCGGGAATAGTATCTGTTTCCAGAAGGTTATCTTCTTTTTCTTGGGCAAAAGCAGTAAGGAACAAGCCCCAACATAATAAAACGACAAAAGGAATTCTCATTTTTTTCTTTTTCTGATTAGCCCCGCAAAAATTGTGCTATGCTTGTTTGCCTTTCATTCTGAGCTTTATATCAATGTATTCGTACACGTAAGCCACAATAGAAAAGAGCAAGAAAATAAATGCAAGCGTTTCGGAAAAGAATATACAACTTGTAATGAGAATGAAAATGAAAGTGATTACCCCCAAATTTCTAAACAAACTCATATACACAAGTATAGGGCGAGCTTTTTCCATAAGGTCATTGGCTCTATCTACATACTGATTGATTTTCAGGCTCAAACTTTGCAAACGCCTACGCAAGTTGCCTTGAATACTATCATCACCCAAACCCTGCAAAATAAGATTGTGTACTTCCTCTTCTTTTTCGTTGAAATTACGAGCCAAACGCACCAAGTTATCAATCTCTTCGGTCATTTTGGTATAACGCAAACGAGAAGCTATCACGGAAAGGAAAAATAAGGCACAAAAAAGTGTTTCTATGGAAATAAGCATAATTAGGTTAGAAGGTTGTAGCAGTCTGTTCCAACTTCGGCGGGTATCTGCATTGAACTTGAACAAAAGCACATTTTTTAGCAGACTCATCGCCTCCGACCAGAATACACGCATTTCAGTATTTTTTACGATAGGTACAACTTTTTTAGGATTTTTAATATCCAAAAGTGGCTCTACTTGTTTATAGCGATAATCAGCCTCTTCGGCAATGGGTATTGTTTTATCATAGCTCTTGATAATTTCTGTGCCATCAGATTTTTTTTCTGCCTCTTTTACATTTTGAATGATATGCACATTGGTATCTGATAAAAAAATTCTTTCCTGTAATGTAAAGTTAAATCTTTCAGAGGCAATAATAGAAAGAAAGCCCGAAAATGCCAATGCCCCAAACATTACACTTTCCAAAATATAGGCTTCCACACGCGAATGTTCGTTGCGTAATCTGCCTTCTACTTTAATAATTTCAAGGTCGTTGTGGTCTATTTGGTAATCAAAATTATCAATAAAAAGGCTTCTATCTTCCATTTCGGGGGATAAAAGCGGACTTTTATCATCTTTTTTGCCAAGCCTTTTTATCCATTTACCAAAGGGGAAAGGTTCTATAAGAGGAGAGGTAGCTATAAACTCATTTTCGTGTTCTTTGGGTACGCTGATGCTACTAAACGAAAGATATACCATTATCCCCGCATATATCAAAAAAACAATGATATACACAGCCACTTCCGACTCGGGGCGTACCCCTACAAAAGAACGATAAAAGCCTTGCTCCTGAATAGCTCCTGAAAGAATATAGGTTACAGAAAGTACATTAAATATTCGGAAAGCAATGGAAAGTAAAGAAATTTTCTCCTCATAATAACCTGCACGCAGAAACTCGTAATTTCCTTTTAGGTTATGAAAACGTACAAAAACCCAAATAGCAGTAATTGCCGTAATGATAAGTTGTATAATAGCAAAAACAACAAACTCTGATGTATTGTGCTGGTCGCTATCTTCCATACTACGATACACCCCCATAGAAAGCCAACGTAAGAGCATATCTACTATAAAAGGCGGATAATAAAAGTGTACGGTACGAATTTGTTGTTGAGTAGCGGTGCTCATAGCTATTTTTGTTTGGCAGTTTTATGCAAAAATAAATAGAAAGTTTGGAATATGAAAAAGCCTTTGAAAAGTTTTTGTAATTTTGCGAGCTAAAATTACCATTTGAAAATGAAACAAAAGCCTACTCTGCCACGCGGTACTCGCGACTATACACCTGCTATGATGTTGCGTAGAAATTTTATTATCGCACACATCAAAGAAGTTTTTGAAAAATTTGGCTTTTTGCCCCTCGAAACCCCCGCAATGGAAAATCTTTCGGTACTAATGGGTAAATATGGCGAAGAGGGCGACCAACTTCTCTATAAAATCCTCAATCAAGGCGATTTTCTCAAAGATGTTCAGCCCGAAGATTTGCAGAAAGGCTCTAAACTCTTTGCTTTGCAAATTGCTGAAAAAGGCTTACGCTACGATTTGACCGTACCTTTTGCCCGATTTGTTGTGATGAACCAAAATGAACTGGCTTTCCCTTTCAAACGCTATCAAATTCAGCCTGTATGGCGAGGCGATGCTCCCCAAAAAGGACGCTATCGTGAGTTTTATCAATGCGATGCCGATGTGGTAGGCACTAATTCGCTCCTCTGCGAAGCAGAAATTATTTTAATGATGTACGAAGTTTTGGGCAAGCGTTTGGGCATACAAAACTTTGAAATCAAAATCAACCACCGAAAAATTCTTGCAGGTATTTCCGAAAGCATCGGAGCAGAAGGTAAGGAAGCTGATTTGTGTGTAGCCATTGATAAATTAGATAAAATTGGCAAGGAAAAAGTTGAGCAAGAACTTTCCCAAAGGGGCTTTTCGGTGCAAAATATCCAAGATTTACAACCTATTTTTAGCGTGCCTGAAAATAATGAAGAAAAAATAGCATTTTTAGAAAAGTTTTTACAAAAATCTTCTATCGGATTAGAAGGTGTCGCTGATTTGAAGCAAGTTTTTGAATATGTAAAGTATTTTGATAGCCAAACCGCATTTCCTGTTTCTGTGGATATTACCCTTGCAAGAGGACTTTCGTATTATACAGGTGCAATTTTTGAGGTAAAAGTTAGAAATTCGGCAGTGGGAAGCATTAGCGGCGGTGGGCGTTATGATAACCTCACAGGAACTTTCGGCTTGCAAGGAATGGCGGGCGTTGGCTTTTCTTTTGGCTTGGATAGAATCTATGATGTTTTGGAAGAGCAAAACCTGTTTCCTGCTCAAACCCAAAGCACTACACAAATTCTTTTTGCTAATTTTGATAAAGATAGCGAAAAGTTTGTTTTGCCTTTGCTAAAAAAACTGCGTGATGAAGGCTACAAAGCTGAAATTTACCCACAAAGCACCAAGCTAGATAAGCAGTTCAAGTATGCCGACAAAAAGCAAATCCCCTTTGTAATTGCAATAGGTTCGGAAGAAATAAAAAATAGTGAAGTAGCTATCAAAAATATGCGTACAGGCGAGCAAAAACGTATAAGCACCAATAATTTACTCAATTTCCTCAAAGAAACCTTTTAGCCTGATAAAACACTAAAAATATGCTACCTATCAATAAGTACATAGAACACACTTGCCTCAAACCCCTTACGACTTATGCCGATATTGATAAGCTCATTGCCGAAGCAAAAGAGTTTCACTTCTTAGGCGTATGCGTACCGCCTTATTGGGTAGAAAAAGCTCACAGAGATTTAAGAGGCACAGATATAAAAGTAGTTACGGTGATAGGTTTCCCTTTGGGCTATGAAAGAACAGCCACTAAACGCCGAGAAATGGAAGTAGCTATCCAAGACGGAGCCGATGAGCTGGATATGGTAATGACGCTTTCCGCCTTTGCCACAGGAGCTTACGATTGGGTAAAAATTGAAATTGCTCAACTTGCCAAACTTGCCCACGAAAAGGAAAAAATTTTGAAAGTGATTTTAGAGACCGCCTACTGGACAGATGAGCAAATTGCCTTAGCTTGCAGAATTGCCACCGAAGCAGGGGCAGATTTTGTAAAAACTTCCACAGGGTTTGCTTCGGTAGGAGCTACCGTGGAGCATATACGCTTAATGAGAAAAAATTGCCCTGATACCATTGGTATCAAGGCTTCAGGAGGAATTAAAAATCTGCAAACTGCTCTTGCAATGATTCAGGCAGGGGCAGAGCGTATTGGCACTTCCTCAGGGACAAGCATTATGCAAGAATGGCTCGCCCAACACTACTAAATTTTGAATACTGCGTATTTTTGAGCATCTTGCAGGGTGATTTTTTCGCCACTCAAAATAACGAGCCTTTCTACCACATTTCTAAGCTCGCGTACATTACCCGACCACGAAAGTTCTTGCAAAAAGGTTATGGCTTCGGGGGTGATGCTTTTGGGCTTGGTTTTGTGCTCTTCGGCTATATCATTCAAAAATTTATTCACAAGCAGAGGAATATCCTCTTTGCGTTCATCAAGCGAAGGAACTTTGAGAATAATTACGCCCAAGCGATGAAATAAATCTTCTCGGAAATTGCCTTTGCGAATTTCTTCGCGTAAATCCTTATTGGTAGCGGCAATTACCCGCACATCTACCTCTATATCCTTATCACCGCCTACTTTGGTAATTTTCTTTTCTTGCAAAGCTCGAAGCACTTTCGCCTGTGCCGAAAGGCTCATATCGCCGATTTCGTCAAGAAAAAGCGTGCCTTTGTTAGCCAGTTCAAACTTGCCTTTTTTGTCTTTGATAGCTCCTGTAAAAGAGCCTTTTTCGTGCCCGAAAAGTTCGCTTTCAATGAGTTCACTTGGAATAGCGGCACAATTTACCTCAACAAAAGGCTCATCTTTACGAGGACTTTGCTCGTGCAACTGACGAGCAACCAATTCTTTGCCTGCTCCGTTGGGTCCTAAAATCAACACACGGGCATCGGCTTGAGCAACCCGAGTAATTTCAGCTTTTAGCTCTTGCATTACTGCCGATTCGCCCACGATTTCATATTTTTGGCTCACTACCTTGCTGATAGTTTTTTTCAAATTTTTATTCTCTTGCACCAAATCTTTCTTATCCAAAGCATTTCGCAAAGTAACGAGCAGTTGTTGCAAATTAGGTGGTTTTTCAAGAAAATGATAGGCTCCGTATTTGGTGGCTTCCACGGCTATTTCTATATTGCCGTGAGCCGAAAGCATAATAATTTGTGTATTTTTGCCTATTTCACGGAATTTGCGAAGCAGTTCCATTCCGTCCATTTTGGGCATTTTTATATCGCAGAAAGCGACATCAAAATCTTCATTAGAAAGCATATTCAGCCCCTCGTCGCCATTTTTAGCCTCTTTCACTTCGTGCTTTTCATCTTCTAAAATGCCCCTCAAAGCGTTTCGGATAGAGGCTTCATCATCAATTATCAGAATTTTTGCCATACATTTTGTATTTGGCACGAAAAATAAAAACTTTACACAAAAACGCCAAACAATTTTTTTCAAAGAAAGTTTGATACTTACGAAAGCAAATTGTAATTTTGCATAAGCAAAAAAGAAGCAAGGAAAGTCCTATTGGCAGATAGGCATTTGGTTGTACCTTCAAATTCTTTTTTGCTATGAACCCCAAAAAACTGAAAATCGGTCTATTTGGCTTTGGCTGTGTTGGTCAGGGCTTGTACGACATTTTGAACAAAAACGAAAATTTCCCCGCCGAAGTAGTTCGGATTTGCATTAAACACCCCGAAAAGCCTCGCCCCTTAGATTTGAGCTATTTTACTACCCAAGCCCAAGAAATTTTGGAAAATCCCGAAATCAACTTGGTTGTAGAGCTGATAGACAATGCTGATGAGGCTTTTCAAATAGTTTCCCAAGCCCTAAAACGCAAGAAGCCCGTAGTTACTGCCAACAAAAAAATGCTTGCCGAGCATTTGCCCGAACTTTTAGAATTACAAAAGCAGTATCAAACACCTTTACTCTACGAAGCCTCCGCTTGTGGTAGCATTCCCATTATTCGCACTTTGGAAGAATACTACGACAACGAGCATTTGTACGCTATCAGCGGCATTTTTAATGGCTCTACCAACTACATTCTTACAAAAATTGCCCAAGAAAATTTAAGCTATGAAGTAGCCTTGCGAAAGGCTCAGGAATTGGGCTTTGCTGAATCTAATCCTATTTTAGACGTAGGCGGTTTTGACCCCAAATACAAACTTTGTATTTTGGTACTTCACGCCTTTGGCTTGGTGGTCAGTCCTGATGAAGTTTTCAATTATGGAATAGAGCAGTTTTCTTTGCAAGATTTACAATATGCCAAAGAAAAAGGCTTGAAAATCAAACTCATCAATCACGCCGAAAAAGTGAGTAAAAACGAAGTGGTAGTTTTCCTGATGCCCCAACTCATAGATAGCAATCACCCACTATTTCACGTAGAGAACGAAACCAATGGCGTGATTGTAGAAGCGGCTTTTTCGCAGAAACAAATTTTTATAGGCAAAGGAGCAGGCGGACACCCCACAGGTTCAGCGGTACTTTCGGATATTTCGGCTTCGCTTTACAATTACCGCTACGAGTACAAAAAAAGCCATTGGAATAGCCACCTACAATTCACCGAAAAAGTGCTTTTGGAAATTTATTTGCGTTACAATGAAGAAGAAGAGCTACAAAACGTTCCTTTTGAGCATATTTCCGAACTGTATCATTCAGAAAGCTACAAATACGCTATCGGGATAATTTCTTTGCAGAAACTACATCAAATAAAACCCTATCTGCAAGAAAAAGGTATTTTCGTTGCTTATACAGGCAAAAAAATTCAGCCTATTGCCATAAATCAGGCAAAACAAACCCAAAAGCAAGTTTTGTTGGAAACCATCTAATTTTGGAAAGCATAGGGCTTCGTTTTTTCAGCGAAGCCCTCTTTGTTAAGTTATTCTCGCAACTTTCTGATTTGCAGAGAGCTATTAGGTTTTACAAAAAGCAAACCTGTGGTGGCAATGGTATCACCTGCTTGCAAGCCGCTCAAAACTTGTACCTCGCTTTCTTTGCGTAAGCCAGTTTCTATGCTTACAAATTCGGCTTTGCTCTTACGTATTACCACCACTTTTTTGCCTCTGGTTTCAGGAATAACCGCCGCAGTAGGAATCAGCAGGGCATTTTGTTTTTCATTTCCTCCTAATAGCACCCGAGCAAACATTCCTGCCATCAGATTTTTATCCCCATTTTCAATTCTGGCTCTTACTTTCAGGTTGCGAGTGCTGGCATTTACTTGCTGTTCGGTAGCCATTATGCGTGCCTGATACTTCACACTGCTCCCTTCTACAAGCATTTCTACGCTACTTCCTATCTGTATTTTGGTAAGGTACTGCTCAGGTACGTTGAAATCTACCAAAAGTTGGGGACTTTGTAAGGTAGTAATGATTTGATTAGGGCTTACGTAGCTACCCAAACTTACCTGCTTCAAACCTATTTTTCCTGCAAATGGGGCAGAAATGATTGTTTTGCGAATTTGAGCCTGTATGAACTCGGCTTCAGCCTCTAAGGTTTTGATTTGCGTTTGGGCTTGGTCGTAATCTTGCTGATTTACACCTCCTACTTCTAAAAGTTTTTTCAGACGTTCCTCATTTTTTCGTGCCAATTCCAACTGCACTTGCACTTTTTTGAGTTGAGCTTGCAAATCATCACTATACAACCTCCCTAAAATAGTACCTTGTGCCACAAAACCCCCTTCGGGCAAGTACAAATACGCCAATTTGCCCGCTACTTCCGAGCGAATTTCAACTATATCTTGGGCTTGAAGCGTACCACTAACTTCCAAAGGGCTAACCAACTCTCGGCTTTTTACAATCATTGCCTCTACCGAAACAGGTGGCTCGGTTTTGGGCTTATTAGCTACTTCTGTACCTTTGCTATTGCTACAAGCCTGCAAAAAAACAAATCCTACTATGCCATAAATGAAGCTAAATAAACGCATTGTTTTGTGGTTTAACCTTTTTATTATACTGAAAGCAAATAGGTTTTCGGATTTTTTCTAAATCATTGGAAATCAGAAAATAAAACCTTGCAATCTTGAAAATGATTTTCATTTTGGTATAAAACGTAAAAATACTTGCTTTTGGTGCAAAAAAGTTGGCTTTTTTCTTGCCTTTCTGCCGAAATGTGTAAATTTGTAAAATAAGTTTTTCAGGCAAAACTATTTTTAGCTTATGGATTTAATCAATCTGCTGACCCTACTGACGGTACTAATGGCTTCTTTTGCTTTTGTCAATATTCGCTATCTCAAACTACCCGAAACCATTGGTTTGATGATAGTTTCTATTTTCGTTTCTTTTGTTGTAATTGTAGTAGGGCATTTTGAACAAAGAGTCTATGATTACGTCAAGAATATCGTTGATGATATTGATTTCAGCAAGGTGCTATTTGATTTTATGTTGAGTTTTTTGCTTTTTGCAGGCTCTTCGCATACTGATTTTTCTACACTCAAAGAAAACCGCTTTCAGATACTAATGCTCGCCACGGTGGGTGTTGTAATTTCTACGCTACTCATCGGCTCGCTGGCTTATCTTGTTTTTTCACAAATGATGGGCTTGGGCATAGATTATATGTATTGTCTTATTTTTGGTGCTTTAATTTCGCCCACAGACCCTATTGCTGTGCTAGGTATTCTGGCAAGAGCCAATGTTCCCAAAAAAATTGAAATTACCATTGTAGGCGAATCGCTTTTCAATGACGGCGTAGGCGTAGTAATTTTTGTGCTTCTGCTCAATATCATTCACGTAGGCATAGAAAAAATTGAAGCCTCTGATGTAGCTTGGCTTGTGATTAGAGAGGTAGTAGGAGGTTTGGCTTTGGGATTTCTTTTGGGGTGGATTACTTATGAATTGCTTCGCCGCATAGACCACTACCAAACCGAAGTAATGATAACCCTCGCTGTTGTAATGGGAGGCTATTTGCTGGCTCGGAAGTTACACGTTTCGGGACCTTTGGCAATGGTAGTAGCAGGGCTTTTCACAGGGAGCATCGTCAAGAAAGAGGCAATGTCGCAAACCACACGCGATTATGTGCATAAATTTTGGGAAATGATAGATGTATTGCTCAATGCGGTACTTTTCCTGATTATGGGCTTTGAAATTATCATTATTCAATTTGATTGGCACTATTTGTATGCCAGTGTAATGGTGATACCCATAATGCTTTTGGGGCGTTATCTTGCTATTACGCTTCCCAAGCCATTTTTCCGCCGTAGGCTCAATACGGATATTCGTACCGATTTTATCCTGACTTGGGGGGGCTTGCGAGGCGGCATTTCTATCGCAATGGCTCTTTCGCTGGCGGGTATTCCTAACTATCAGTTTATTGTTTTCGTAACTTATGCTTTGGTGATGTTTTCTATTATTGGACAAGGGCTTACCATTGAACGCTTTGTAAGAAAGTATTTTGCTGAAAAAAAGCAAATCAGCGTAGAACAACAAGAAACTTGAAGTTTATACCTACATTTATGGGTTTTGTGGGTTTGTTAGGATTAAAGTGATTTTTCAGAGATAGGGAAACCCAACCTGCAAGTTTTTTTCAAGAATAACAAAGAATGAGAGAGCAAATCAGGATTTTTTGGGTGGCTTTGATGTTTTACACGCGTATTCCTTGCCCCAAAAATACTCCACACGCACCTAAGTATCTCAACAAAGCTACTCGTTTTTTTCCACTTATTGGCTGGATAGTAGGTGGAATTTCTTTTTTGGCTTTTTGGATAAGTAACTGGCTATGGGGAACTTCTATGGGTGTAGTTTTTGCTTTAGCAGTAGGCGTATGGATTACGGGGGCTTTTCACGAAGATGGTTTAGCCGATACTTTTGATGGCTTTGGTGGCGGTTGGAGCAAAGAGAAAATTTTAGAAATTATGAAAGATAGCCGTATCGGCACTTTCGGCGTTCTTGCTCTTATTTTCCTGATGCTCTTCAAAGGGCTGGCTCTACAAAATATTCTAGCTCGTACAGGCAATTCTGCGGAAACTTTATTCATTTTTCTTACTTATCATTCACTTGCTCGCCTGAATGCGGCTAATATCATTTTTAACTCCCAGTATGCTCGCGAAGATGAGCAAAGTAAAGCCAAACCCATTGCCCAAAGTTTTGGAAAAGCAGAAGTGGTTGGAGTGTATGTTTTTGGTCTGCTACCGCTCGGCTTTTTGAGCTATTGGAACATAATGGCTCTATGGGTTGCTATTCCTTTGGGGGTGCTTTTTTTCTTTGCTAAAAGATATTTTGAAAAATGGATAGGCGGCTACACAGGCGACTGCTTGGGGGCAGTTGAGCAACTTTCTGAATGTTGTATCCTTTTGACTTTTGCGGCGATATGGAAGTATATGTAGTGCGTCATACGGCGGTAAAGGTAGAAAAAGACCTTTGTTACGGACAAATGGAAGTCCCCTTAGCCGATACTTTCGCAGAGGAAGCCCGCTATTTGCAAAGCAAACTGCCCGATAGCTTTGATGCCGTTTATTGCAGTCCTTTACAAAGATGCTACAGGCTTGCCCAAGAGTTTCCGTACAAAAATATTTTTTATGAAAAAGCCCTTATGGAAATGAATTTTGGCAAGTGGGAAGGCAAAAAATGGAACGAAATCAACCAAGAGGAACTGCACAAATGGATGGAGGATTTCGTAAATATCTCTGCCCCCAGTGGCGAAAACCTATTGGGGCTTTATGAGCGAGTAAGTGATTTTATGAATAGTTTGCGAACAAAAGATTACCAAAAGGTCTTGCTTATCACACACGCAGGCGTGATACGCTGTTTGTGGGCTTATCTTTTAGAAATTCCCTTGCTCAACATTTTCAAAATCCCCGTAGCCTATGGCGAAGTATTCGCCTTTTCTTTGGGAAAAGTTTCTAAAAATGATTGGATTTTTATGAAAAATTAACTTTTTTCCTTATCTTTGCCCTGCATTTGGTAGCCTGTTTGCAATCGCAAGTAGGCTTTAATAGGGAATACGGTGCAAATCCGTAGCTGTCCCCGCAACTGTGAGTCGCGAAGCAGTTTTGTCAAATCCCCTGCCACTGCCCTTTGGGGTGGGAAGGCTGACAAAATGCGACAAGCCAGGAGACCTGCCAAATGAACCGTCTTTTTCAGAGCCTTCGGGTGAAAGGTGCTGAAATGCAAAATTTTTAGCAAGTAAGTTCTTGCTCATTTTTTTCCATTTCAGAGCTTTTACAAAAGGCTTTTTGCAAAAAAAGTCTTGGAAATGCGTTTTGTGTTTTTCTTATTGAGTTTGTTTTTTTGGCAAATTGCTTTTGCCCAAGATACCATTGCCCCCATTGAAGTAAAAGGCTACCCTTACAAACGCTATGCCGTAGGGGCAAAATCTTGGCAAGCCGATAGTCTGCTTTTAGCTCAAAATGCAGGAAATTTGGCTTCGGAATGGCTTTTGCGTTATAGTGGCGTGTATCTGAAAGAATACGGCAACGCAATGCTTGGCACAACGGCTTTTAGAGGCACTTCCGCAGGGCATACGGCTGTACTTTGGAATGGCATCAATATCAATTCGGCAACACTCGGCGAAAATGATTTGGCTACTTTACCTGTTTTTGCCAATTCTAATATGGCTCTGCAAATGGGTTCAGCATCTTCGCTTTTTGGTTCAGAAGCTATTGGCGGAGCTATCTTGCTTTCTAATTTGCTAAATATTAAGGAAAATTTTTTGCAGTTTAGGCAAGAAATAGGAAGTTTTGGAAGAAACTTTACAGGTTTGCACTTTTTACAAAATGCTACAAAATGGCAGTTACAAAGCAATTTTTACCGCTTTTCTCTGCAAAACAATTACAAAATACCTGCCCTGCTTGGCGAAACTGAAAACAATACCCCCGTAAATTATTTTGGCACTAATCAAGATTTTTCTTTACAAACAACTAACAATCAAAAACTTACTTTTCACAATTGGTTACATTCTAATTTTAGGCGTTTGAGCAATGGAGCTACACTTTTAGAAAAAAATTGGCGTACAGCACTTGCTTGGCATAAAAAGTTTTCAAAAGATTGGCTCTTGGAGGGTAAAATTGCCTACATCAACGATTTTATGCTCTACAACAGGCAAGATACTACCCAAACAAAGCGTTGGGTTGGAATTGCCCAAATGCAAAAAGATTTCGGTAAAGTCAGTTGGCAAGCGGGTTGGCAAAGTCAATACTTTTTGATGAATGTTGATGCCTACGGCGAGGCTAAAACCGAACTGCGAAACGATGCCTTTCTGCTCACTCGCTTGCAAGTTATGCCCGCTTGGGCAGTAGCCCTCAATGCCCGAAAGGTTTGGGTAAGCGGCTATCAAACGCCTTTTACACCTGCTTTGGGCTCGGAATGGTATTTTTGGCAAAAAAATGGCAATACTTTGCTTTGGAAATTGCAAGTGAGCAGAGGCTACCGCTTGCCTACACTAAACAGCCGTTATTGGCAACCCGGAGGCAATCCGAACATTGCCCCTGAACAAAGTTGGAACTACGAAACAGGCTTGGTTTTTGAGCGAAAAACCCTTAAAAGCAGTCTGTTTGCCGAAATCACTGCCTATCAAATGCAAGTAAAGGATTGGATTATTTGGCAACCCACCGACCAAGGTTTCTGGTCGCCGCAGAATTTGCAAGACGTAAGCTCGCAAGGTATTGAGCTATCTTCGCATTTTTGCCAAAAAATTAGTGAGCAATGGAAAGCCCAAGTTTGGTTCAATTACACCTATAATTTGGCTCGCATTGAGCAAATTCGCAACGATGCAAGTAATCGTTTCAGAGGGAAAACTTTGCCCTATGCCCCACAAAATCGTTGGAGTACCACACTGCTTTTAAGCTACAAAACACAAACCCTACTTTTTACAACACACCTTACTGATAAGCGTTTTACAGATTTGGATAATATTCAATTTGTAAAGCCTTTTTGGGTAAGCGATTTGCAATGGAGTAAAAACTGGCAAAGCAAGAAAACACAATGGCAAATAGCTTTGCAGGTCAATAACCTATGGAACCGAAGTTATGAAAATATTTTGAACCAATTTATGCCCAAACGCAACTATCAAGCGAGTATAAATGTAATTTTGAAGTAAATTGCAAATTTCTGCCTGATGCCAAATCACGAAAATAAAATTTGCCCTGCTTGTGGCAAAATGTTTGAATGTAAATTGGGTAGCATTACGATTTGTCATTGTTTTTCGGTGCAACTCAGTAAGGCAGAGGCAAACTATTTACAAGAAAGGTACTCCGATTGCTTGTGTAATACTTGTTTGCAAAAAATTCCTAAACTATACCAAAAAATGCAAGAATACGCCTCACAAATTCAAGCCGCAGAAACACGCATCTTCAAAGTGGTGTTTCCCAATACCACCAACCACTACGATACGCTCTTTGGTGGTACTGCTCTGCAAATAATGGACGAAGTAGCCTTTATTACTGCTACTCGTTTTTGCCGAAAACGAGTGGTTACGGTTTCTTCCAGCAAAATAGATTTCAAAAAACCTATACCTGCCGATACCATTATTGAAGCCGTAGGCAAAGTGGTACGAGTAGGCAGAACAAGCCTTGATGTAGAAGTAGAAATCTACAAAGAAGAAATGTACGAAAACAAACGAGAGCAAGCCATCAAGGGTATTTTTACCTTTGTAGCCATAGATGAACACAAAAAACCAACTCCTATTGTTTAACCTAAAAATCCGATTGTTATGAAAAAAATTTTTCGCTCTTTGCTTTGGGGCTTGGTAGCCAGCAGTTTGCTAACCGCCTGTACTACATCAGACCCTCAACCTTCATCAGGAAAATACGGAAGGGGGACGCTCATCATCAACGAAGGTAACTTTTCGCAAGGCAATGGCTCGGTGAGTTTTATGAAAGAAGATGGCACAGTAGAAAATGGCATCTTTGAAGCCGAAAATGGTGGAAATGGCATCGGCGGTATCATTCAATCTGTACGAGGTTATTCTTTGGGCTTTTTTGCAAGCAACGCTGATAAGCTCGCTATCGTTACCAATGCCCAAGATAAAGTAATTATCTGCGATGCAGATACACTCAAAGCTGTGGCAGTTATTCAGGGAAGCAATGCCATAGAAAACCCACAGGCTTTCGCCGCAGTAGGGGAGAGAGGCTTTGTAACCAATTGGGGACCTATCGCCGATGCTTTCGGACCCAGCCCCAAAGGGTTTCTGACAGAAATCAATTTGCGTACGCGTACTTTTACAAGAAAAATTCCGCTTAATGGAGTTCGCCCACAAGGCATTGTTTCTGCCAATAATAAAATTTATGTTGCCGATAACAACACCAACAGGGTATTAGTTTTTGATGCCTCTGGCAACCAAACAGGTAGCATCACGGTTGCCAACCAACCCGACAAACTCGTAGCCGATGCATTGGGTAAAATTTGGGTTATCTGCAACAGCAACCCCGATTTTGTCAATTTCATTGATAACAAAGGCACTTTGGTAAAAATCAACCCTTCTACCGACCAAATAGAAGCTACTATCAATAATGTGCCTTGCGATGGCTTTAACTCTAAAATAGCCGTTTCGGCAGATAGGGTGTTTATACTTTCAGGAAAAAAGGTCTTTGCAGTAAATACTGATACCAATGCCGTATTTGAATTTATCAATAATACCGATTTTGGCTTGTATGGTTTAGGGGTAAATCCTATTACCCAAGAAGTATTTATCGGGGAAGCCACTTTCACGCAAGCCAGCCGAGTTCGTCAGCTCTCCCCTACAGGCAATTTGAAACGTGAAGTAAGGGCAGGCATCGGCACAAATGGATTTTTGTTTTACAGATAATTACCAAACACAAAGGGCTTCGCAAAAGCGAAGCCCTGATATTTTTTTGATGTATTTTTATCCACTACAAGACTCACAGGCATCGGGATTATCCAAAGAGCAAGCCATATCTTTGAGTTTTTGCTCGTAAGTCATTTCCTTTCCTTGCTGAACTTCCTGCAATACGTTGGTATCCGTAGTAAATTTTATAGCACTTGCGGCGGCTTGAGTACGCATATAATACATTCCTGTTTTCAAGCCCAATTTCCAAGCGTAAAAGTGCATAGAAGTCAGTTTGCCAAAGTTAGGCTCCTTGATAAATACATTTAGGCTCTGACTCTGACAAATAAATGCTCCTCTATCGGCTGCCATTTCCAAGATAGATTTCTGCTTGATTTCCCAAGCCGTTTTGTAAATTTCGCGGATATTTTCAGGAATTTCTTTGATTTCCTGAATAGAGCCGTCGTAGGCTTTAATTTTCTCACGCATTTTTTCGTTCCAAAGTCCAAGGTCTATGAGGTCTTTGAGCAGGTGTTTATTTACCACAATAAATTCTCCCGAAAGCACTCTGCGGTTGTACATATTGCTGGTATAAGGCTCAAAACATTCGTTATTACCCAAAATTTGCGAGGTAGAAGCCGTAGGCATAGGGGCAAGAAGCAGAGAGTTTCTTACGCCATACTTTAAGATTTTTTGTTTCAAACCTTCCCAGTCCCAACGCCCCGAAGTAGGTTTTACGCCCCACATATCAAACTGGAATATTCCCTTTGAAATAGGCGAACCTTCGTAGGTTTCGTAAGGTCCGTATTTTTGGGCAAGTTCCATAGAGGCTTCCAAAGCGGCAAAATAAATGGTTTCAAAAATATCTTTATTCAAACCACGAGCCTCTTCGCTATCAAAAGGCATACGAAGCATAATAAAGACATCTGCCAAACCCTGAACACCAATACCAATAGGGCGATGACGTCTGTTGCTACGTTCTGCTTCGGGGACAGGGTAGTAGTTGATATCTATGATTTTATTCAGGTTACGGGTAACCACTTTGGTAACTTCGTAAAGTTTCTGATGGTCAAATCTGCCATTGACAACATATTTGGGCAAAGCCAACGACGCCAAATTACAGACCGCTACTTCATCAGGCGAAGTATATTCAATGATTTCGGTACAGAGGTTAGAACTTTTAATAGTTCCCAAGTTTTTCTGATTAGATTTCTGATTGGCGGCATCTTTGAAAAGCATATAAGGCGTTCCTGTTTCAATCTGTGATTCTAAGATGTGGAACCACAAATCCTGAGCCTTCACTACTTTTCTTGCCCTTCCTTCCAATTCATATTTTTCGTACAAACGCTCAAACTCCTCGCCATAACATTCGTGTAAGCCCGGAGCTTCGTTGGGGCAGAAAAGCGACCAAGTTTCATTTGCCTCTACGCGTTTCATAAACAAATCGGGTATCCAGAGGGCGTAGAATAAATCTCTTGCACGCAATTCTTCTGCACCTTGGTTGCGTCTTAGCTCCAAAAATTCAAAAATATCGGCGTGCCAGGGTTCCAGATAAATGGCAAAAGCTCCTTTCCGTTTGCCTCCGCCTTGGTCTATGTAGCGTGCCGTATCGTTAAAAACTTTCAGCATAGGAATAATGCCATTGGAATAGCCATTAGTTCCCTTGATATAAGAACCCGTGGCTCTGATATTATGAATGGAAAGCCCTATGCCACCTGCTGATTGAGAAATTTTAGCACATTGTTTGAGTGTATCGTAAATGCCGTCTATGGAATCTTCTTTCATTGTGAGCAAGAAGCAACTGGATAGTTGTGGTTTGGGCGTACCCGCATTGAATAGGGTAGGGGTAGCGTGAATAAACCACTTTTCAGACATTAGGTTGTAGGTTTCGATGGCGGCTTCAATATCGTCTTTGTGTATGCCCACCGCTACACGCATAAACATATGTTGGGGGCGTTCTACGACTTTGCCATTCATTCGCAACAGATAAGATTTTTCAAGCGTTTTGAAGCCGAAATAATCAAAATGATAATCTCTGTCGTAAATAATGGTAGAATCCAGTAAAGCGGCATTTTTACGAATAACCTCATAGACATCTTTGGCGATAAGCCCTGCGTTCTCGCCTGTTTTGGGGTCTATGTATTCGTAAAGCCTTTTCATTGTGTTGGAAAAAGACTTACTGGTTTCTTTGTGCAAGTTAGAAATTGCAATCCGAGCCGCTAAAATGGCATAATCGGGGTGTGTAGTAGCCATTGCGGCGGCGGTTTGTGCCGCAAGCTCATCAAGCACTGTGGTAGGGATTTTATCGTAAATGCCCGAAATTACCCTTTTTGCAATTTCCACAGGCTCTACAAAACGCATATCCAAGCCATAGCATAGCTTTTCAATACGTGCCGTGATTTTATCAAATTTCACGGACTCTAAACGACCATCTCTTTTTTGTACTAACACGAGTATTTAAGTTTTTTACGTTGATTGATGATAATGAGATTTTTCAAAAATTCAAAAAATAAGCATTACAACGTGCTACAATGAACTTCAAAATTAAGTTTTTTCAAGCAAAAATTTTTTTTGATGTAAGGTTTTATTTGCAAGGTACAAGTTTTTTTCAGCCAATATACTGATATTGAAAACTTTACTTTTTCAATCATCACCCAAAAAAGACTTAAACACCAGCACCAACATCAAGAAAATTGCCAAAGAAAAACTAATAATACTCAGGGTTGAAATTTTAGAGGTTTCGGTATTTATCATTAGCGAAGCACTCAGCAGCAAACCCACTATCAGAATACTGATAGCCAAATAACGAATAGCTTTGGTAAGGCTATGAATAGCTGGTTCGTAGCCTGTAAGCTCGGTTTCTATATGCAGTCTGCCTTTACGAAGTTTTCGTAAAATTTCCCGAACTTCACGAGGAAAATCATTCAAAAAACCTACAAAAGAGCGTGCCGTATTGAGAGCCTCTTCGCTCAAATTTTTAGGGGAATATTGGTCTAAAAAAATCTTGATACCATAAGGGCGGAAAAATTCGTAGGGCTGGAATGTTGGGTCAATGGTTTTGCCAATGCCTTCCAAAATAGTCAGGGCTCGTAAAATAATAAATACGCCCCCGGGCACTTGCAAGCGGAAATCACGAATAATTTCTTGCAAGCGAGCCGCCATATCGCTCATACTGGACTGATTGACATCAAGGGTAACAAAATCGTCAATAAGTTCGGCAAGGGCATTTTCAAAAACTTTCTCATCTTCAATTTCGGAATCTATGGCTAAACGCTTGAAATTCCGTGCCATTTCGGTAGGATTTTTTTGAGCCATAGAAATCAGAATACCCGCAAAGGCGAATCGGTCGTTTTTGGAAAGTTTGCCCACCATTCCAAAGTCAATCAAGCATATCGTACCATCTTCTTTGATGAGAATATTGCCTGGGTGGGGGTCGGCGTGAAAGTAGCCGTGTTGAAAAATTTGTGTTAGGTAAATATCCATTCCAATTTCGGCAATGCGTGTGGGGTCGTGTCCCCATTTACGCAACTGATTGACATCTGTAATTTTACAGCCCTTCACAAATTCTAATACCATTACTTTGCGAGTAGTGTATTCCAAAAAGGCTTTGGGAACATAAAAATTCTTGTAATCTTTGTAATAAGTGCGAAACTGGTCTATGTAGCGGGCTTCGTTGGTATAATCCAACTCTTTTTTGATGCTTTTTTCAAACGCTGCCACGATATCCATAATATTGTAGAAGCCCTGAGCCTGAAAAAACTTATTACCACGCTTTACAATATCTTTGATAATGGCAAGGTCTGTCATAACTTTTTGGGCTACATCGGGGCGTTGCACTTTCACCACCACCTCTTGTCCATTAGCAAGTTTTGCCAAATGCACCTGCCCAATAGATGCCGAACCCAAAGGCTTTTCGGCAAACTCTAAAAAAACTTCTTCAAGGGGCTTTTTTAGCTCTCTTTCAATGATTTTTTTGGCTTCTTCTGTGGGGAAAGGAGCTACTTGGCTTTGAAGTTTTTCAAATTCGTGTTGATACTCTTCGGGAATAATATCAGGACGATTGGCAAGAATTTGGGCAAGTTTCACAAAAGTAGGACCCAGTTCTTCTGCCGCCATACGAGCCAGTTCGGGGCGAGAATACTGATGAACAAATTTTTCGCCACGCAAACGAGCCAAACGCTTACTGGCAGGAACTATGGCTTTCAGAGGGGTGTTGGCAACCAAATCCTCAAATCCGTATTTGAGCAGAACGTTGGTTATTTGGCGAATTCTTTTTAAGTTGCGAATGGTTTGCCCCAAAAGCATATTTTTGCAAAATTTGAGTTGTGCAAAATACGTTTAATTTCAAAAAAAGCAAAATTTTATGCTAATTGTTTAGGTATAGTTTGCTATTAGGAAATAGGAAATAGGAAACAGGATTTAGGAAATTGGAGATTTAGAAGAATTAAAACTTGAACCTCAAACTATTGAACCTTTAAACTTTTTTGAACACAAATAATTACATTTTATGAAAACCCTTTTCTTTTTTTTCTTGGGAACTTTGATAGGCTACATCTTGGGGCGAATACAAACACACCGTACCAAAAAGACTCAATCGGCAAACAATGACTTCCAAGTAACCGACGAGATGATTGTACGTTTTGCCAATTTGCGAAAAGGCATCATTTCGGCAAGCGAACTTGCCTCCCAAACCTCTTTAAGCTCCGAAGAAGCCCAAAAAAGACTTGAAAAATTGGTAAGTATGCAAATTGCCGAACTGCGTGTCAGCGAAACAGGGCAAATTTTATACGACTTCACTAAAAATCAGCCTGATTTGCTTGAAAAAATCAAATCGGAAAAAATTTGAAATCCAAAGTTTCAAACCGCTCATATCTAATTTGCCAAAACCTTATGCCAGCATTGAAATTTGAGGAAATACGTAAAGATTTGCAAAATCGCAAATTTGCTTCTGTATATTTTTTGCACGGCGAAGAAAGCTATTACATTGACTACATCACCGATTTTATTGAACAGAATGCCTTACAAGAGTTTGAAAAAGGCTTCAACCAAGTGATAATGTATGGCAAAGACTCACAAGTAGGGCAGATTATCAACAATGCTCGCCGTTTTCCGATGATGGCAGATAGACAAGTAGTAATTGTCAAAGAATTTCAGGATTTACCCGAATTGCGAAACGAAGAAGGACAAAAAAACTTACAAAAATATTTGGAAAACCCTGCTCCAAGCACTATTCTGGTGCTTGCTCACAAACACAAAACCTTTGACAAACGCAAAAGTCTTTACAAAACGCTTGAAAAAAATGCTGTTGTTCTTGAAACTAAAAAGCCTTATGATAACGAAATTCCCAAATGGATTGAGCAGTTTGTAGCAGAAAAAAAATGCAAAATTTCCCCAGTGGCGGTGGCTTTGCTGGTAGAGTTTGTTGGTAATGATTTGAGCCGACTCGCCAAAGAAATTGAAAAAATGACTATCAATTTTGCAGAGGGTGAAAATGAAATTACCGAAGGGCTTGTCAGAAAGTATGTAGGCGAAAGCCGAGAATATACGGTATTTGATTTGCAGAAAGCTCTGCAAGAAAAAGATATTTTCAAAGCAAATAAAATTGTTCATTTTTTTGCCCAAAATCCCAAAGATAATCCGCTTATTCCTATTGTACTGATACTATTTCAGTTTTTTGCTAAGTTGCTGGTTTTGCATCAAAGCACGGATAAAAGTGAAACCCACTTGGCAGAGCTTTTAGGTATCAATCGTTTTTTTGTAAAAGATTATCTCAAAGCCGCTCAAAATTACCCTTTGCCCAAAGTAATTGCCTGCATTCACTACCTTCACGAAGCCGACTTGCGAAGCAAAGGTATTGATGCAGGCAATATGGAAGAAAGTGATATTCTGAAAGAGCTGATTTTTAAGATTTTACACTAAAAAACTCTAAAAAAGAATTTTTGAGGCTATTTTTTGGTATCGGTAGCCGTAGAACCTCCTCCAAGTTTGAATCCAATACCTCCTTGTCCGCCTGCTTCCAGATTTTCGTTAAATTCTTTTACATCAGGCACATCTAACTGATGGATTATCTCTTCGGTGCGTTGTTCTTTGGGCAGAGACGCCATACGCAAATGCTGATTCTTGACGGCTTGTTGTATGACTTTACGCACGGTGCGAGCATTGCCGAAAAACTTATCTCGTTTTTGGTAGAGGTAGTCAAAATATTTTCGCAAATGCTCCAGAGCCTCTTCGGTAGGGGTAAGATTTTCGGCTTTCAGCATATACAAAGCAATTTGCAAAAGTTCATCAACATTGTAATCCTCAAATTTGATAGTAATATCAAAACGTGAGGCGAGCCCAGGATTAGCTTCCAAAAACTGCTTCATATTGTCGGGATAGCCTGCAACAATCACAGCAAACTGCCCGCGTTTATCTTCCATTTGTTTGAGAAGCGTTTCAACAGCTTCCTTGCCAAAATCGTTTTCGTGTCCTTGTGTAAGAGCGTAAGCCTCATCAATGAAAAGTACGCCTCCCATAGCCTGATTGATACGCTCCATAGTTTTGAGAGCAGTCTGCCCTACATAACCTGCTACCAGCCCTTGTCTATCGGTTTCTACACAATGCCCACGCTCCAATACCCCCAAAGCCTTGTAAATCTTGGCAATAATCCGAGCTACGGTAGTTTTACCTGTACCCGGATTGCCCGTAAATACGGTGTGCAAAGAGAATTTACCCAATACATCTCTGCCTGTTTCGCGATAAAAACGAACTAGCTTAACCAGCTCTACAACTTCCTCTTTCACACTATTCATTCCAATCAAGCCGTTCAATTCATCAAGAGCTTCGTGTAGCAACTCTTCATCAACGCTAATATCGGGTAAGGCGGCTTTTTTGGTTTTGAAAATGTTTTTGACATCTTCCAATGTTACGGTTTTGAGCACTTCGGGGCTGATATTATCCAAGTCGGTGTTTTTCATCACACGCAAGCCCAAGTTCATTTTGGCTTCTTCTACCAAAGAAGCTACCAAACGAGCATTGCCAAAAGTACGGTCGCGATTGCGGTAGGCTTCGGTGAGTTGTTTTTTGATATATTCGCGGGCTTCGGGGTCAAATTCAATATTTTTCTTTTTCGCCTTGAGGTCAAGGATTTGCATCAATTCTTGGGGCAGATAGTCGGGGAAGTGGTAAATCATATTGAAGCGAGAACGCAAACCCGGATTAGAATCCAAAAATATTTCCATTTCCGCAGGGTAGCCCGCTACAATAATTGCCAAATCGCCTTTTCCGTCAGACATTTCCTTGATAAGCACTTCTATAACCTCTTTGCCAAAGTCTTGCCCGTCTTGGTCGCCTTTCCGAGCCAGCGAGTAGGCTTCATCTATGAACAAAATACCTCCCCTTGCTTTTTCAATCATTTCTTGCACTTTTGGGGCAGTTTGTCCAATAAATTTACCTACAAGTTCGGGTCTTCCTACTTCCAAAACGGTGCCTTTGGAAAGCAATCCTAATTTATGGTAAATTTTACCCAGCATTTTCGCTACGGTCGTTTTACCAGTACCCGGATTGCCCATAAATACAGAGTGAAGGCTGATTTGGGTGCTTTCTTCAAAACCTTGCTCCTGACGCAATTTCAGGAAGCGAAGGTAGTGCATATAATCCTTGATTTTTTCTTTGACACTATCCAGCCCTATCATTTCTTGGAGTTCTTCCATTATTTCCTCCAAGGTTTGCTCTTGATTTTTGGTAGAGGTAGAAAAGCCAGTAAAAAGTGTTCCCGCTTCGGGCTTGTGTATCATTGGCACACCTTCTACGAAGCTATCAGCGACTTCAAAAGGCACTACGGCAATGAGTTGGTCCATAAAAATCACTTCCAAGCGATATTTATCGGGAAACCAAGTACCTTTGTTAGAAGAACCCCAGCCCGAAGTAAGCGTAAAAGTCTGCTCGTTAGGTCCTACGTACCGCAACTCGGAAGTTTCTCCTTTGAGTTGTCCTGCATCATTATAGAATTTGAAAAACACTTCGGCGTACCAAGATTTTTCTTGCTTGTTTTTTACGGTAAATTCTACAAAAATATATTGCGTTTCTTGGCTATCGAATTGGGTAACATACACTCTTTTATCAGCGGGCAAACCTTCGTAAGGACCATCAAAAAGTTTGATACTGGTGATTTCGAAGTATGGGTTATTTCCTGCCTGCACCAGTCCGCCTTCTTCCACATAAAACCTACGCGTGCTTACCTTTTCGCCATCAATGTAGGCTTCCCATTCATAATCGCCACGCGACCAATACGAACCAGGGTCTTCGTTTCCCCAACTTTCACGGATATAGACGATATTTTCATCTTTCTTGATAACACGTTTGGAAGGCAAATTACAAAGCTCTTTCCTACCCCCATCAGAATTGAGCTTAAAGGCTTTGAGGGTGATATTCGCCTCCCAGTCTTCTTCATCAAAGAGTTTGTTGTAAAACGAAAGTTCTACATAGATATAAGTGGTTTCTTTGTTTTCAAACACACGGCGATACTTCTTTTTGTTGCCTTCAAAACTTTCATTAGAAGCATACACCAGTAAGTCTTTGAATTTATAGTTTTTATCTAAAATTTTCTCTGCCATAGTTGTAGAGGGTTGTATAAATGGGCGTAAAATACATTTTGCGTTTCAAAGTAAAAAATTTTTATTACTTTTTTTACACAAATGCTGTACTTTTCTTACAGAAACAACATTTCTGCTTAAAAAAATGTTTCCTGCGTTGGCAATAAAAAAGAGAAAAACCAAGCCAAAAGCTTATTTTTTTGCATTTTAGTATGTTTTAGCAAAATTTTCTTTGGTTTTTTCAATAAAAAGCGTAACTTTCGGAACTTTTGCAAACACTAAATATTGTAAGTTTATGAAAAAACTTTTACTTGCGGTTTGTTTTTGGGCTTTGGGAATAGGGGCTTTTGCACAAATGCTTGTTGTTGATTTCAATATGAGTTCTACGAGTATATGCGTAGGGCAAAGCGTAACTTTCACAGATGCCTCTACTGCTATCAGTACTCCCGCTATCAACTCTTGGAGTTGGAACTTTGATTTTGGCGTCTTAGGAGGGGCTTCGCCAAGCACAGCAAACACCCAAGGTCCGCATACGGTTACTTTCAACAACTCGGGTGTTTATATAATTCGTTTGGAAGTAAGTAATGGTATTCTTACTAATAGTACCACCAAAGTTCTGAATGTTTCTGTGGGTATCAATCCGCCCATTATGATAGATTTTGAAGGCACTTTCCCACCTGCGGGTTTCAGTGTGAGCAATTCGGGAGGTACAGCCAACTGGGAACAAAACAACAGCGTAGGTTATGGGGGCGGAAAGTGTATGTGGAGAAATCTTTGCTCTTCTAGTATTGGCTCAAATGCCTTGTTTTTCAATACGCCTCGGGTAAACTTGGTAGGCTATATCGCCGCCTTTGTAGAGTTTAAGGTGGCTTATCAGGCTTGGAGTGCAAGTAGCTTTGCCACTCTTACACTGGAAGCCTCTACCAACTGCGGAACAACTTATACGAGTATCTGGACAAAGTCTGGTGAGCCTTTGGCAACGGTTACGCCTTGGTTTTCTACTACTTGCTTTACACCTACTTCTACCTCTCAATGGCGTACTGAACTTATTGATATAAGCACTTACATCGGAAACCCTTCCGTGCAATTCAGATTAAGGCTTACTGATGTTTGGAGCAATCATATTTATATTGATGATTTCAGAATTCTTACAGTGAGTACCCCTCCCACTGCTCCTACGGGACTTACTGCTACTGCTCCCTTTTTCAATCAAGTAAATCTCAGCTGGACTGATAACGCCACCAACGAATGGGGCTATCGTGTAGAACGCTCTCCCGATGGCATTACTTGGACACAAATTGGTGGCGATTTGCCTGCGAATACTACTTCTTACACCGATAATACCGTGGCACCTGCTACGCTTTATTACTATCGTGTGTATGCGTATATCTCTTCGCTCAACTCGTACAGCAATGTGGCTTCCGTAACAACCCCCAACGTAACCCTGAATGCTCCTACAAGTTTGGTAGCAAGTGCCGTATCTGCCACACGTATCAATCTGACTTGGACGGATAACGATATAAACGAAGCAGGCTATAAGGTAGAACGCTCTACTGATGGCATTACTTTTACAGAAATTGCCTCTTCACTTCCTGCCAATACCAACTCTTTCTCGGACAATGGTCTTACCTCAAATACACAATACTGGTACCGTGTAAGGTGCTTTTTAGGTCCTACCAATTCACCTTATAGCAATGTAGCAGATGCTACTACATTTGTAGTGCTTGCCGCACCCACTACACTGGTAGCTACTGCCGCCTCTACTACCCAAATTAACCTTACTTGGGTAGATAATGCTACCAATGAAACAGGCTACAAAGTAGAACGCTCCACCGATGGCATTACTTTTACAGAAATTGCCGCTTCGCTTCCTGCCAATACCAGCACCTACACTGATAATGGCTTGCTATCGGGAACACTGTATTTCTATCGTGTGCGAGCTTTCAATGGTAGTATCAACTCCCCTTATAGCAATATTGCCTCTGCGGCACCTTTGGTGCTTATCAATGCCCCTACCAATTTAGTGGCAACCGCTGTTTCACCTACCCAAATCAATCTTACTTGGGTAGATAACGCCACCAATGAAGCAGGTTACAAAGTAGAACGTTCTACCGATGGTACTACTTTTACAGAAATTAGTGGTTCGGGACTTGCCCCCAATTCTACCACTTTCATAGATGCTCCTGTAAGCAGTAATACCACTTACTACTATCGTGTGAGGGCTTTCAATGGTCCTAACATTCATTCACCATACAGCAATGTAGCTCAAGCTACTACCCCTCTGCCTACTGCTCTGGAAGATGAATGGCAAAGCCATATCAAAGTATATCCCAATCCTGCGGAAAATGTAGTTTGGTTAGATTTTGATAAACTCTCGCAAATGCCTCATAAAGTTTCTCTTTACAATACTTTGGGTGTATTGCAAGACGAAAAAGCAGTGAATTATCAGCGTAAAATCAGTTTTGAAGTAGGCAAATTGCCAAAAGGGGTTTATCATTTGCAAATCGTTGGCGAAAATGCCCGAATACACAAAAAATTAGTGGTAAAATAAAATCTTAACAAACTCTTAAAACCAAAAAACCTATGAGCAAGCAATTTTCTCATAGGTTTTTGAATGTCAAAACTTATGAAAATCATTATACACGGCGGTTTTTTTAGCGAATTTTCACAAACAGAGGCTATCAAGAAAGCCAAACAAGAGGCTTTGCAGAAAATTGTTTTGCAAAGCTATGAGTATCTGAAAAGCCATTCGGCAATGGAAACCGTAGTTTTTGCAACCAAACTTTTGGAAGATGAACCGCTTTTCAATGCAGGTTTAGGCTCTCAAATCCAAAGTGATGGCAAAATACGAATGAGTGCCTCACTTATGGACGGCGTAAGCAAAAAATTTTCAGGGGTTATCAATATTGAAAATATCCAGAACCCTATTTTAGTTGCCGAAAAACTAATGCAATTTGATGATAGAGTTTTGGCGGGTGAAGGAGCAAATATTTTTGCCCAAAAGCAAGGTTTCCCTTACTTCAACCCCGAAACCCCCGAACGCCGAGCCGACTACGAAGCCAAGAAAGCCAGCTTGGGAACAGGCACCGTAGGCTGTGTAGCCTTGGATAATAACGGCAAACTTGCCGCCGCTACTTCCACAGGTGGTAAAGGCTTTGAAATGGTAGGACGCGTTTCGGACTCTGCCACCATTGCAGGCAATTATGCCAATGAATTTTGTGCAGTTTCTTGTACAGGGGTAGGCGAAGATATTGTTAGTGGTGGCATTGCCACCAAAATTGTTACCCGAGTAACCGATGGGCAGTCTATTCAACAAGCCTTTCAAAAAACTTTTCAAGAATTAGCAACTTTTGACGGCTTTGCAGGGGCTATTGCTATTGACTATCAAGGCAATATCTTTCACCAAGATTCGCACCCTACTATGGTATTTGCTTCCTTTGATGGAGCAAAGGTAGAGCTTTTTGGGTGAGTTTGTTCGTGAAAACTCACCCAAAAGTTCTCTATGATTATTTCGTAAAGCTAAATCGGTAATTTACGGCTAATGGTACAGGGAAAGGAATATTCGGCACCGTAACATTTTGCTGAAAGCTACCTTTTAGAATCAGCTCATCACGACTGATTTTTTCAATATCAATACTGCGAGGAATCTGCACCCCAGCGGCGGCGATAGCGGCTTGCATATCAGGCGGAAGCAAAGGAATAGGATTGGTAAATTCAATTTTTTTCTCATCGCTACTCAAAGAATAACCCTGTCTTGAAACTTCGGTCAGTGAGCCATTGGTGGGGTTTCGCTGATAAAAAATGGCTGTTCCCTCTCGCTTAAATTCCAAAGCCAGGGAATCAGTCTGTCTATTTTCGGCAAATGCAGGCGTACCCGCAAGTGTCGCATTCAGTTCAATTTGCTTGCTTATCCAAACGTGGGCAGTAAGCAAATCCAACGTAGTAGGTTCGGGCTGTTTCTTTTTGCAAGCCAGTAAGGCAAAACCCAAATAGCAAAATACGAGTAGATGTTTTTTCATAAGGCAAAAATTTCCTAACTTTACGCAAATGTAGCAAAATCTGATGAAAAAGAAAATCATTTTTTTCGTTTTAGCAATTGGTATTTTAGGTGCTTGTAAAAAGAAAGACCCAGCCGCTCCATACCATTTGGTATTTAAGTTCAAATTTAATCCTAATCAAGAGCGTTTGGATAATTTCGGTAATCCTACCACTATACCCATAGGAAATGCAGGGCAATCGCCTCGTTTCAATATGCTTACGGCTCATTATTTTGAGCTTTCGCCCAATGCCCTTACCCAATTAGGCAATGGTACTATTTTATACCACGCTCCCGAAACTACTTTGGGCGGTGAAACAGCCATTGAATTTGATAAAAGCATTTTCAAGAAAGAAGATGAAATCTATCTTTCTGTGCCTTTGAATAAAATTACACCCCAAACCTACGAGTATTTGCGTATTTCTTTTGCTTATCAAAACTATGACATTACTTTCCGTGTGAATGGAACAGATTATACAGGTACGGTCGCTTCTTTTGTAGGGTATAATACCTACATCAAAGATGTAAAAGTGAAAAATCAGACTATCAGCATAAATGCCAACAAAAAGCAGGGCTTTTGGGCATTTGAAACACTTACAGGGGTATTGCAAGGACAAGCCCCAGGCACCACCGTTCCCAATCCTATTGCGGCAACTTCGCCCATTCCACCCGGCTCTTGTGTGGTTACTGCCAAGTTTGATACTCCTTTGCAAATCACGGGCAGAGAAAACAAAGACATTGTTATCACGGTATCTGTTTCCAATAATAAAAGTTTTGAATGGAAAGATGACAATGGTAACGGACATTTTGAACCAACCCTCGGTGAAACCGTTGTAGATATGGGTATTCGGGGTATGAAAATGATTGTTGAGTAATACAACAAGCGGCTTAATAACAATTTCTTTGTTACACAAATACAACTTACATCAGAATATCAATAAAACGCAATCAAGGCAAATATGGTAGATTTGACAAAAGTCAGTTTTGAAAGTCTTTGGCAAAATGTTTCTGAACAAAACTTTCAGCCTACTAAAACTTGGAAAACACCCGAACACATCGAAATAAAAGATATTTACGCACCAGCAGATTTGCAAGCACCGGAACACTTGCATTTTGGGGCGGGCATACCACCTTTTTTGCGAGGTCCGTATAGTACAATGTACTTGCAACGCCCTTGGACTATCCGCCAATACGCTGGTTTTTCTACTGCAAAAGAATCCAATGCTTTTTACCGACGCAATCTTGCCGCAGGACAAAAAGGGCTATCGGTTGCCTTCGATTTAGCCACGCATCGCGGCTACGACTCCGACCACCCACGCGTAGTAGGTGATGTAGGAAAAGCAGGCGTTGCCATTGATAGCGTTGAGGATATGAAAATTCTCTTTGAGGGTATTCCTCTCGGCGAAATGTCTGTTTCTATGACAATGAATGGGGCAGTAATTCCAGTAATGGCTTTCTACATTGTTGCCGCCGAAGAGCAAGGTGTGCCTGCTTCCCAACTTTCAGGTACTATCCAAAACGATATTCTCAAAGAATTTATGGTACGCAATACCTACATTTACCCACCCGAACCCAGTATGCGTATCATTGGCGATATTTTTGCCTATACGTCCCAGAATATGCCCAAGTTTAATAGCATTAGTATTTCGGGCTATCATATGCAAGAAGCAGGAGCTACCGCCGACTTGGAATTAGCCTACACACTTGCCGATGGTTTGGAGTATATTCGTACAGGACTGAAAGCAGGACTTGATATTGATGATTTTGCTCCTCGTCTTTCGTTTTTTTGGGCTATCGGAATGAACTATTTTATGGAAATTGCCAAAATGCGTGCAGGCAGAATGCTTTGGGCTAAAATTGTAAAGCAATTTAATCCCAAAAAGCCTATTTCTATGGCTCTACGCACACATTGCCAGACTTCGGGCTATAGCCTTACAGCACAAGCCCCCTTCAATAATGTAGCTCGTACGGCTATTGAAGCCCTTGCCGCCGCTTTGGGGCATACACAATCTTTACATACCAATTCGCTTGATGAAGCCATAGCCCTACCTACTGATTTTTCGGCTCGCATCGCTCGCAATACACAGCTTATTTTGCAAGAGGAAACCGCCATTTGCCAGACCGTAGACCCTTGGGCGGGTTCTTACTATGTAGAAAAACTCACCCACGACCTTGCTCATAGGGCTTGGGAACTTATCCAAGAAGTAGAAAGTTTGGGGGGAATGGCAAAAGCCATTGAAACAGGCTTACCCAAAATGCGTATTGAAGAAGCCGCCGCCAAAAAACAAGCCCGTATTGATTCAGGCAAAGAAATTGTAGTAGGGGTAAATGCCTTTGAATGGGAAAAAGAAACAGATATTGAGGTCTTAGAGATTGATAACACTGCTGTTCGGAACGAACAAATTGAAAGATTGCAAAAAATAAAAGCAGAAAGAAACAACGAGGCTGTTCAGCAAGCCCTGAATGCCATTACAGAGTGTGCCAAATCGGGGAAAGGCAATTTGTTGGATTTAGCCGTAAAAGCCGCAAGACTGCGAGCTACACTCGGCGAAATTTCCGATGCTATGGAAAAGGCTTTTGGCAGATACAAAGCCACCATTCGCTCTATTTCGGGAGTTTATGCTTCTGAAATTTCTGATGATGAACATTTCAGAGAAGCACAAGCTATGGCTGACCGATTTGCTGAAATAGAAGGCAGACGCCCCCGCATTATGATTGCTAAAATGGGACAGGACGGACACGACCGAGGTGCCAAAGTCATTGCTACCAGCTTTGCAGATTTAGGCTTTGATGTTGATATTGGCTCGTTATTCCAAACCCCTGATGAAGTTGCCCGACAAGCCGCCGAAAATGATGTGCATATCATTGGTGTAAGTTCTCTTGCCGCAGGACACAAAACCCTGGTACCACAACTTATCGCTGAACTCCAAAAAATTGGCAGAGAAGATATTTTGGTTATTGTGGGCGGCGTTATTCCCCCGCAAGACTATCAATTTTTGTACGATGCAGGTGTAGCAGGCGTTTTCGGTCCAGGCACTATTATTGCCGTAGCGGCACAAGAAATTCTAAAAAAATTGATGAGTGGAGAAGAAAGTGAATAGCTGAAAGCATAATTATTTTCCTTTCAGCCACTCTGCCAGCACGTACAAAGCAAACAATTCGCTTGTGTAATCTGCTTTACCATTTTGATGATTGTAAAGTAAAAACTTCACCCTTTCCTGTGATACAAATTCAAAGAGAGGGTTTGGGCTCTGCTCTGCAAAAGCCCACAGAAACTTTTTTTCATTTTTTCTAAGCCAATTTCCAAAAGGTATTCCCAAACCTTCTTTTGAGCGAGTGGTAAAAATTTTCCCTTTATTTTTTCGTAAAATTTCTTTCAAAATCCACTTTTTGCCGTATTTTAAGCGTATTTCGGCGGGTATCTGACGAGCAAAATCACTTAAATTTTTATCTAAATACGGCACACGTATTTCAAGGGTGTTTCGCATACCCCAAAAATCATTGATTTTGAGCAAATCAGCTGGTAAGTAATATTTCATTTCCCAATCCAAAGCCTCTTGCAAATTTGTAATTTCTGTAAAATAGTGGTGCTTTTTAGGCTGAAAAATATCCAAAGAAGCAAAGTTCAGGAAAGTTTGCGTTGTAGAAATATCAAGATTTTGAAAAAACTTTCTTTGCAGACGATTTTTAGGCAAAAAATCAAAGATTTTTTGAGCATTTAGCCATTTTTTAGGCATCATCAAATACCAATAAAAAGCCCAATGCCTATGATAACCCACAAAGAGTTCGTCTGCTCCTGCTCCGCTCCAAAGCACCCGAAAACCTTGCTCGTGGGCTTTTCTGCTCAAAAGAAATGTTGCCAGAAAAGCACTATCTGCCACAGGGTAATCCATTTGGCAAACTAATTCGGACAATAGTTCTGCATCTTTGTCACTGATACAAATTTTTTCCGTTTTTACCTCATAAATTTCTTGTGCTTTTTGAATGTAGAAGGCATCTTGGGTAAAATTTTTTTCATTCGTACAAAAGCTAAATGCAGGCAACTGATAGCCTAATTTTTGAGCCAAAGCCAAAAGAAGTGTAGAATCCACACCTCCACTCAAAAGCAAAGCAGGAGGATAAGTTCCTTGTACCTGATTGTGAATAGCTTGTTCTAAAAGTTCTTCGCTTCGTTTGAGAATAAAATTTTTGTTCCAATTTGTTTGAAAACCTTCCTTTTTAAGCAGATATGCAATTTCTGTTTTTTGATTAGATTGAAGCGAATGAATACACAAAGCAGTGGGGTGGGCGTGAATTTGCTTAAAAAAAGTATGGGGGGGCAAAGCAAATTTGTAGAGCAGATATTCAGTAATAGCCTCCTGACGGATTTGGGCAGTAAGCAGACCGCTTGCCCAAAAACTTTGTACCTCGGAAGCAAAAAGCCACTTTTGGCTATCTTGGTACATATAAAGCGGTTTTACGCCCCACTCATCACGAGCCGTAAGCAAGATTTCCCTTTGGCTATCGTAAAAAATAAATGCAAAAATTCCCTCTAATTCACCCCACAAAGAAGGATTTTCTGAAACTTTTTGCAAATAGTGCCACAAGGTTTCAGTATCGGACTTACTTTTATTTTCAAAGCAAAATTTTTTATCAATTTCCCTGAAATTGTAAATTTCACCATTGAAAATAAGCCAACAAGATTGTTTTTCATCTGAAAAAGGTTGAAAAGCAAGAGGGCTATTGGTGTTGATTTGCAAAAGATTATGCCCTAAAAAAATTTGAAATTTATTTTCCTGCAAAGTTTGATATTGTGTATTATCCTTACCTCTGTGCGTAGTAGATTGAAGCATTTTTTGAATGCTCTCTGCTGAAACTTGGCAAGTAAAATCAACTATACAATGTAGCCCACACATTCAAAAAACTGAATTTTTGCAACCTAAAAAGAAACAAATGCAAGGTGTTCTTGTACCTTGCACTTGTTCAGAATAAAATTTTGTAACTTAAACGATAGTTCCTTTTTCCAAGCCAATTTTAATGTTTTTAAGCATTACTTCGGTCATTTTATCAAGGTCGTATTCGGGTTTCCAGCCCCAATCGTTACGAGCAAAGGAATCGTCTATACTTTGAGGCCAGCTTTCGGCAATTGCCTGACGAAAATCGGGCTTATAGCTAATGCTAAAATCGGGAATATGCTTTTGAATGGATTGTGCAATTTCTTTGGGTGAAAAACTCATTGCCGAAATGTTGTAAGAAGTTCGTATGCTAATTTTATGACTATCGGCGTGCATAAGTTCCAGGGTTCCACGAATGGCATCGTCCATATACATCATTGGCAAATAGGTATTTTCGGTAAGGAAACACTCGTAGTGCTTGGCATACAAGGCTTTGTGATAAATATCCACGGCGTAGTCGGTAGTGCCTCCACCGGGCATAGACTTGTAGCCAATCAGCCCCGGATAACGCAAACTGCGTACATCTACACCGTGCTTGCGAAAATAATAATTACACCAACCTTCGCCCGCTTGTTTGCTAATACCATACACCGTAGTAGGCTCCATAGAGCAAAATTGCGGCGTATTGATTTTGGGAGTAGTAGGTCCGAATACTGCAATCGTGCTTGGAAAATAAATTTTATGGAGTTTTTTCTCAACAGCCAAGTCCAGCACATTCAGAAGCCCTTGAATGTTTAACTGCCAAGCGTGCTTAGGGTGCTTTTCGCCTGTGGCAGAAAGCATTGCCGCCAAATGATAAATTTGTGTAATTTTATGTTTTTCAACTACTTCTGTAAGCCGAGAAACACTCAAAACATCTAACTTTTCAAAAAGTCCTAAATCCTCTTTGCGGATTTGAGCAGGTTCGCGTACATCGGCAGAAATAACATTCGTCTCTCCATATACCCCTTTCAGAGCCACTACCAGTTCAGTTCCTAACTGCCCCGCCGAACCAATCACTAAAATTTTATCTTGTGCCATACTAATAACAGATTGCAAAAAATGAAAGAGTTTAGCTACAAAAATAAAAACCTAACTCGTAAAAGACAAATAAAAATGTGAGATATACACTGATTTTTGTGTAAATTTGTCTTGACGCTTACTACAATTCCTCTTATGTTTAAGATAGTTCTCTATGCCCCTTTTCTCAGAAATATACAAGGCATCACCTTGTACCCTTTTATCTTGCTCAAAAACAAACACTTACGTAAAGATAAATTTCTGATGAACCACGAGGAAATTCATCTTCAACAGCAAAAAGAGCTTTTGGTTTTTCCGTTTTATGTTTTATATTTGAGCAATTATGCTTTCAATCTGCTTCGCTATCGCAACCATTACAAAGCCTACTTGAATATCTGTTTTGAACGAGAAGCCTACGAAAATGAATATAATCTCCATTATTTGAAAGAGCGAAAAATTTGGGCTTTTTGGAAGTATTGGTGAAGTAGCTCTTTTAAGTTGCCTTCAGCTACGCTCAGGCAACTTGCAATGCAACCCAACTTGGTAGCTGTACAAAGCCCAACCAAAGCAAGACAAAAACATTATCTATATGCAAATTTCTAATTTCAAGCAATTTGGAATAGCTCTGATGCTTTTCCTATTTCATTTTCTTGCTTTTGCACAAACATACCCCCGCAAAGAAATAGACATTAGGCAATTTGTGGAGGAGCTATTCCCTGTCCAAGACCAAGATAGCGATACCAATTATGAAGACCTCTACGAAGCCCTCTATCAGCTTTATCTTGAGCCTCTTGACCTCAATCGGGCTTCCCGTGAAGAACTTACCTCTCTTTTTATCCTGAATGAAGTGCAGATTACTAACCTTTTGGAGCATATCCAAAAAAATGGCAAACTCCTCTCCATTTATGAGTTGCAGTCGGTAGAAGGCTTTGATTTAGCCACTATTTACAAAATTTTACCTTTTGTAGAGGTTGATGTTGCCGAAAATGCTGATACTCGCAGTATTTGGCGTAGAATTTTAGAGGAAGACAATAACTATCTGCTTTTGCGTTATGGTTTGCAACTGCAAAAAGAACGCGGCTTCACAGCCCCTGAAGGTAGTAGTGTGCGTTATTTGGGAACAAGACCACGTCTGTACTCTCGTTTTCGTACCAGCCACACCAAAGATTTCAGTCTTGGTTTTACATTGGAAAAAGATGAGGGTGAGCCTATGATGTGGTCGCCCGCAGAACGATACTACGGTGTAGATTTCATTTCTTACCACGCTTATTTTGAAAACAAAGGTCGTTTCAAACAACTTGTCTTTGGCGACTATCAGCTACAAATTGGACAAAGCATACTACTAGCGGCGGGTTTTAATATCGGCAAAGGAGCAGAAACAGTGCTGGGTATTCGGAGAGCCAATATCGGGATACGTCCTTTCACTTCGCTTTTGGAAGCAGGTTATTTTCGGGGCTTTGCGGCTACTTACAACTTAATGAAAAATAAAAAAGGTGAAATTGATGTAATGCCTTTTGTATCTTTCACTCGCCGTAGTGGAAACATCATAGCACGCGATACTTTGGATAACGACGACACAGGTTCTGAGATTTTTGTAAGCAGTTTGCAAGAAACAGGTTTGCATCGCACCCAAAGAGAATTTGATAGTCGTGGGCAAATTGGCGAAAGAGTTTTGGGAGTGAATACCAGCTACAAAAATCTTTCTCAAACTTTACAAGTAGGTACTACTTTCTTGCATACGCGTTTTAGCGTACCTCTCCAACGCAATCCTACTACTTACAATCAGTTTGAGTTCAACGGACAAAGCAATTGGAATGTAGGTTTCAACTACAACTATGTTTTTCAGAATTTCAATTTTTTCGGGGAATGGGCTATTTCCAAAAGTGGTGGAATGGGCTATAATGCAGGAGTTTTAGCTGTGCTTTCACCGCAACTTTCTTTTGCCTTTCAATATCGTAACTTTGATAAAAATTTTCATAGCTTTTTCGGTTCGGCACTAAGCGAAGGCAGCCGAAATATCAATGAACAAGGATTTTATTGGGGCGTAAAATTCCAACCTAATAAAAAGTTTGCTTTGGCAGCGTATTACGATAGATTTAAGTTTCCTTGGCTTCGTTTTCGTGTAGATGCTCCTTCGGAAGGATACGAGTATCTTTTGCGAGCCAGTTATGCCTTCACCAAGAAAATCAGTGCTTTTGCACAAGTCAGACAAGAAGTAAAAGGACAAAACGACCCCAACAACGCCACCCCCATAGATTTTATCACTGACCGCAACCGCCGAAACTATGTTTTTAATGTTGAATATAAAGCCGAGAAAATTATTGCTTTTCGCTCTCGCCTGCAATTCAGTGATTTGCGTTTTGGCGGGCAATATTCACAAGGCTACACCCTAATGCAAGATGTAGATTTAAGCTTTGAGAAATGGAAAATAAAAACGCGTTGGGCGTTGTTTGATACCGATAACTATGATAACCGCCAATACGCCTACGAAGATGATGTTTTGTATAGCTTTTCATTCCCCGCCTATAATGGCAGAGGCGTAAGACAATATGCAGTTTTAGAATACAAATTCAGTAAAAAATACACCCTTTGGTTTCGGTATGCCCGCACACGCTTGCTCAATGTAGATGAGATTGGTTCAGGCAGTTCGGAGGTGCAAGGCAACGTACTTTCCGATTTCAGAGTACAGGCAAGAGTGAAATTTTGAATTTTTATGGCAATTGTTTAACTCTGCTTTTTCAAAATAGACACATTGTTTTTCCAATTTTCTGTTTATCAAATATTTAATTCCAATACTCACATTACTAAAATCTATACACAAACCTTGATAAAAAAGCGATAGCATCACAAAGAGCGATGCTACCGCGAAATGAGGTGCTTTCTACACTTTTATCGGTTTAGTACTATTTGCTTTCTTTCAATATTTCCATCAGGGTAATGTAAGTGCAAGAAATACACATCTTGTGGTAAATGTTTAAGTGAAAGGGTTTGTCTGTTTTCAAATTCGCCTTCAGCTACTTTCTGATTGAATTTGTTGTAAAGCGTAAATTTGATGTTACCCAAATTTTCAGCTTGCAAGTGCAACTTTTCATCGGTTGGGTTAGGATAAATAAACACTCTTTGCGATGCACTCATCGGGAGAATATGAATAATAACCGTAGTTTGTGGTGCAGTAGTTGCAAAAGGAGTATTACAGTTGTTTTGTCCCATTACGGTATAGGTGATAGTGCCTACCTCCATTCGGTTGAGATTAACCTGAATATCTCCCACTCCATTTATGGGTGAAAGAGAAGTTAGCACCGCCCAATCAGAAGGTAAATCCGAAGGACCATTACTAGGTGGATTAGGACTGCGGGTATACACCAATCTCTCTGCTCCCAAACTCCTGAGCCTTATGGTTTCAGTCGTTGCCCAAGGACTCTGATAGAAAGTAAATTCATAGGTATCGGGGGCAATAGGCGTAGCACCTGCGGGCTGAGTAACTACGGGTGCGGTAGGTAAACCTACCCATACCTTTTTCCTGAACCAGCGGCTTTCTGTATGGCAGAAGCTACTTACGCTCACATCGACGCGTATCCAACCTTCGCCAGGAGATGTGCCAGTGGCACTTACTCTATTAGGAGCAAGATTTGTAAGCGTGATATTGGCACTGCTAGTCCAAGTATAGCTAGCCCCCACAAAATCCTCTATTTCGTAAATATTGCTTCCTGTGGAGCATATTGCATTATTCCCTTGTATGCCTTCTATACGCGATAGGCTATTGAAATACTTGCGTACTTTTTGCCCGCAAGGCTGCAACGTAAATTCTATCCAAGCCTCTCCTGTACCTATACTGGAAACCGTTGCGGTGGTGCCTGTACCTGAGGAGGGCGATACATTGGGCGAGGTTTCCCAAGTTACAGCTATATCCGAAGGCACATTTCCGAGCGAAAATGTCGCAGGAGTGCCACAAACACTGGCAGGACCAGTTATATCAGAATTACTTACTTTTACTGCCATCACATCTTTTCTTGCCGCAAGATTTCCATTTACATAAAACTCTATGAAAGCACTACCAGGAAACCGAGCAGATACTCTCAGAACACCCGGTTGTATCATAGTCGCACTTAAATTAAAAGAAACACTATACGAAATTTGAGCATTAGGCGGGAAGCAAGTAAGAGTGTATTGAGTAGGTATTGAGCAGACAATATTTGGTCCAGAGATTGCACTAACAACTGTTCCGAATGGAATATTGGTATTTTGTCGTATCCATTCAGCATAATTAATGACACGCGTATAAATGGTAGGATATTGGTCTTTTGGAAAATACCCCCAACTTGAAGCACCAATTAGAATGGGAGTTGTACCATTGAATACAACCGCAGGACCTCCGCTATCACCTGGTGCCGCCCCTGAACCCGGTTGATAGAATGCTATCATATTATCTGTAACTGTTAGGGTGCTACCCGGTCTGGTGCTTATGATTTGATTAGCATTGGCATTAGATATAATCGGCATGTCAACCCTTCGTAAAACATTAGATGCAGTACAGTTGTTACAACTTCTTCCCCAACCTGTAAGCATAGCTATGTCAAATTCTTCAACCAACTCGGGAGGCAAATTACAGGGATTGGCGTACTGAATAGGTTGTACTCCCTCATTAAAAATTAGAGGTGTTTGTAGCCTTATTAAAGCAATATCATTCTCAAAAGAATTGGCATTGTAATTAGGATGAATGATGACTTGAGCGATTTGAACAGGTTGTTGACTGGGCAAAGTCTGATTGGTCATACCAACTTTGATTGATAGTTCATTCAATGAAATATTCTGAACACAATGTGCAGCAGTGAGTATCCATACATTGTTAATGATAGAACCACCACACCATTGTCCTTGTTGTATTCTCTGAATTGATATTTGCCAAGGAGCATCTGTAATATCTATCTCTACTCCACCAATTATATTTCCCTGAGCATAAACCGCTTGATTAAGTAGAATAGAGTAGAATAGAATAGAATAGAATAGAA
>NZ_JBRCWE010000031.1:0-27487 GCF_053497555.1 Raineya sp.
ATTTTACTACTTTTCTTGCTTATTAGTTTTGGAAATTACATTGCCCAAGCTACCCACATTGTAGGGGGAGAGTTACAAATGACTTTTCTTTCAGGTACCACTTACCGAATGACTTTGAATATGTACTGGGACAGAGTTTCCGTAGTAAAAGACCCAAATATTAATATCGGCTTTTATCGCAAGTCTAACAATACACGTATTCAAATCTTAAATCTACCGCTTGTGCAAGAAACTGACCTTCAATTTCCTGTGGATACTTGCACTAATCAAATTCTTTTACGCTTTACCAAACTTGTTTATGAAGCACAAGTAACACTTAACCCTGCGAACTATTCTGACCCACAAGGCTATTATGTAACTTGGGAAAGATGTTGCCGAAACAATGCTATCACCAATATCGTAGCCCCAGGCAACGCCGCTAATTCCTTCTATTTAGAGTTTCCTGCTATTATTCAAGGGGGTAATCCTTTTATCAACAACAGCCCTGTGTTTCCTACACCGCAAACGAGCTATTTATGCTTAAACAATAGCTTCACTTTCCCTTTCGGAGCTACTGACCCCGATGGCGACCAACTCGTATATTCAATGGTTACGCCCTACAATGGCATTGCTTCTAACTTTAATGCAAACCCAACCCCTCCTGCAACTTATAGCCCTTATCCTCCCCCTGAAATTACTTGGGCAACAGGCTATTCTGCTACAAATGCAATTCCCAGCAATGTAGGACAGCCCCTCACCGTAAACCCTACAACAGGTCTGCTTTCGGGCAACCCAGGCAGAACAGGATTATTTGTTTTTTCAGTACGTTGTGAAGAGTACCGAGGTGGTGTAAAAATCGGAGAAGTCCGCAGAGACTATCAGATTTTAGTAAAAAATTGCCAAGAACTCAATCCTAATCCCGAAATACGCTTACAATTGCAAGACAATAGCATATACAGCGAAAATACATTATACGAATTAGATGCCAACAAAGGTTTATGCCTAAACTTACAACTTTTTGACACTCCCAACCAGAATATCCGTTTAACTTATTTGCCTCTTAATGCCAACGCTCAAAGACTAACACAAAATAATTACCGACCTTTCCGAAATGCTAATAATCAGCCTGTTGGTGGTGTTAGTATCAATAGTTCAGGCATTGGTGTAGTGCGTTTCTGTTGGCGAGAATGTTTGTATAGCTTCCGAGGAGATGAAATCTTTGAGTTCGGTATCGTTGCTGATGACCAAGGTTGTCCTGTAAAAGGACTTGATACACTTTTTGTAAAGTTCAAAGTCAAGCCCCGTTTCAATAATCCACCTTCACTTTCTATTATTTCGGCTACACCCAATTTTAATGTTCCCACGCTTACAGCAAATCCTTATTTGCCCGCAGGGCAAGAGGTAAAAGTTACCTTCCAAGCCTTCGACCGAGATAATGATTCCCTTAAAATCTTTGCTGTAGGCAGAAATTTCAATATAGATAGCCTTGATATTACTTTTACACCCAAAGAAGGCAAAGGACGCTTTACCACTGATTTCATTTGGAAACCTGATTGCAGATTTATCAATATCAATGGACAGAATGATGAATATTTAGTGGATATTTTCCTTGTGGAAAAAAATAACTCCTGCGATATTGCCGATGCTCAAATGACTATCAAAATAAAAGTTCGTGATGATTTTTCTAATGTAGATGGATTTTCCCCTGCAAACATCTTCACTCCTAATGGTGATGGCATAAACGATTACTTTGAAATGGAAAATTTGCCCGCAGTCGCAGATTTCAATAGGTTTTTACCTGCTGATAATTGTTTATACAAATACAATGGCATTAAAATTTACAACCGCTGGGGAAAGCCCGTATTTGAAAGCAAACAACGTGATTTCAAATGGGACGGCGGCAACCTTCCCACAGGAGCATACTTCTACGTAATAGATTACACCTCACGAATTTTCAAAGGAACAGTAACGATAATGAAGTAAAATTTCTTTCTCACCCATATTACAGAGCCTTTGCCTACAAGCAAGGGCTTTTGTTTTTTTAGCATATCTGCTTAAACCATTAACATTTACCAAACAAAAATTTCACTTTCTTACCTCCTGTTTCCTGCCTCTTACATCATAACAATTCCCCCTCTTTTTACGTATAGCTTGCAAAAAATTTGTTAGATTTGCAAAATTTCTTTATTTTTCGCTTTTCATTCAACCTTGCAAGTTTATGGATAAATATTCGTATATCGCCAATGCACACGGCAATTACGTAGATGAATTGTACCGTGCTTACAAAGCTGACCCTACTTCTATTGATGAATCTTGGCAAAAATTCTTTGAAGGATTTGAATTTGCTGAAAACTACAATGGTAATGGCTATGCTACCGAAGGTTTAAGCCCCGAAATGGCGGCAAAAGAAGCAGGCGTTTCACGTCTGATTTTTGCTTACAGAAGCAGAGCTCATTTACGCTCCAAAACCAACCCTGTCCGCCAACGTAAATCCCGCAATCCTTGGCTTGATTTAGAACTTTTCGGTTTGAGTGAAGCAGATTTAGATACGGTCTTTCAGGCAGGCAACGAGCTGGGGCTGGGTCCCGCTACTTTGCGAAAAATCATTGATACGCTCAAATACATCTACGAAGGTACTATCGGCTTTGAATTTACCTACATACGCGAGCCTGAAGTCTTTAACTGGCTTCGTGATAAATTTGAAAAAGAAGCTCTTGCTTTCAACCCTTCTATTGAGTTCAAAAAGAGAATTTTGCAGAAACTCAACGAAGCCGTTGTTTTTGAAAACTTTTTGCATACCAAATTTTTAGGGCAAAAACGCTTTTCTTTGGAAGGGGGCGATAGTGTTATTCCCGGACTTGATGCCCTCATCAATAAAAGTGCCGAGCTGGGTGTAAAAGAAGTAGTTATTGGAATGGCACACCGAGGCAGGCTCAATGTACTTGCCAACATTATGGGTAAAACCTATGAGCAAATTTTCAGTGAGTTTGAAGGTAAATCCAGCCCCGACCTCACAATGGGCGATGGCGATGTAAAATACCATATGGGCTTTGCCAGCGAAATTACTACCCCCGAAGGCAATAAAGTCAGTTTGCGTTTAGCTCCCAATCCTTCGCATTTAGAAGTAGTAAGTGCCATTGTGCAAGGATATTGCAGAGCCCAAATTGATGAAGAACTCTTTGATGAAAAATACATCTTGCCCATTATGATACACGGCGATGCCGCCATCGCAGGACAAGGATTGGTATATGAAGTAGTACAAATGGCAAAACTGGAAGCCTATAAAATCGGAGGCACCGTTCACGTAGTTATCAATAACCAAGTAGGCTTTACCACCGATTTTGATGAGGCTCGCTCCAGCATTTATTGTACCGATATTGCCAAACTCATTGATGCTCCTGTTTTGCACGTAAATGGCGACGACCCCGAAGCGGTAGTTTTCTGCTTCCAACTTGCCGCTGAGTTTCGTCAGAAATTTCAACGTGATATTTTCATTGATTTGGTTTGCTATCGCCGCCACGGACACAATGAAACCGATGAACCCCGCTTTACTCAGCCCAAACTCTATAACGTAATCGCCAAGCACCCTTCGCCACGCGAAGTCTATGCCCAAAAACTTGCCTCTTTGGGTAGTATTGATGCCAAACTCATAGAGGAAATGGATAAAGAACTTCGCCAAATGTTGCAAGTACGCTTAGACGAAGTAAAGCAGAAACCTCTGCCCTACCATTACACACAACTTGAAAGAGATTGGCAAAAACTGCGTAAGGCTCGCCCCGAAGATTTTGATGCTTCGCCCAAAACTGCCATTTCTTGGGAAATGATTGAAAAAGTTGGTAAAGCACTCACCACCATACCCGAAGGGTTCAAAACTATCAAGCAAATAGATAAGCTCTTGCAGGATAGGAAAAAAATGTTTTTTGAGGAAAAACGCTTGGATTGGGCTTGCGGCGAACTCTTGGCTTATGGTTCTTTGCTTTTGGAAGAAAAAATTGTACGTATGAGCGGGCAAGATGTAAGACGTGGTACTTTTTCGCACCGCCAAGCGGTATTGCGTGATGCTGAAACCAATGAGCCCTACTTTCTTTTAGACCATATTGTACCCAACCAAAAACAGCCCTTCCGTATTTACAACTCACACCTTTCAGAATTTGGTGTTATGGGCTTTGAATTTGGCTACTCTATGGCAAACCCCAATGCTTTGGTAATTTGGGAGGCTCAATTCGGCGATTTTGCCAATGGTGCCCAAGTTATCATTGACCAATTTATTTCAGCTACCGAAAGTAAATGGAATCAGCAAAATGCCTTGGTACTTCTACTGCCACACGGCTACGAAGGGCAAGGTCCAGAGCATAGCTCGGCTCGTTGGGAACGTTTCTTACAGCTATGTGCCGAATACAATATGGTAGTGGGCAATTTCACTACTTCTGCCAATTTATTCCACGCACTACGCAGACAGCTGGCTTGGGAGTTTCGCAAGCCTTTGGTGGTAATGTCGCCCAAATCATTGCTCCGTGCCGAAGAGGTACATTCGCCTATGGAAGATTTTATCAACGGCTCTTTCCAAGAAGTGCTTGACGATAGCTACGCAGACCCCAAAAAGGTAAAGAAAGTGCTTCTGTGCAGTGGCAAAATCGCTGTTGATTTGTACCGCTACCAGCAAAAAAATGAACGCAAAGATGTGGCAATAGTGCGTTTGGAACAACTTTATCCTTTCCCCCAAAAACAATTAGAAAAAGTTTTGAGCAAGTATAAAAAAGCCAAGCAAGTTTGGGTACAAGAAGAGCCGCTCAATATGGGAGCATATACCTTTATGCTAATGCACTACGATAGAAATTTAGAAGTAATTTCTCGTAAAGCCAGTGCCTCACCTGCTACAGGTTACAATAAAATTCACGAAAAAGAACAGCAAGAAATTATCCAAAAAGCATTTGAGGCATAATTTTTGCAAGGTTTTTCGTAGTTGCAAGCGGCAATACAATATTGTATTGCCGCTTTTCAAAATTTTCAAGTATGCTAAACAAACTCTTATACATTTCGCTATTTGCTTGCTTTTTGGCAAAAGTAACTTTTGCTCAAATCAAACTTTATCCTATCACCCCCTCAAAAAACAACCAAGCAAACACTCTCCAACGAACTGCCCCCTTGAATTTGCCTTTTTTTGATGATTTTCTTGGAAAAGATATTGATAGCAACCTATGGCAAAATGCAGGTGCAAGTATTACCAATGGCATCGCCAAAAACCCCAAGAGTAGAGGCGTTGTAACTTTGGATAGCTACAAACAAAATGGCAAAGCCTACAACATCACTTCCCCCATTGCCGAAGGCTACTCGGATACACTTACTTCCAAACCTATTGATTTGAGTGGCTACTCGCCTGCAAGCAATGTTTTTTTTAGTTTTTTTGTGCAAGAACAAGGTCTTGGCGAACAGCCCGATAATACTGATTTTCTGCTTCTGCAAGGCAAAGATGTCAATAATAATTGGCAAAATCTTTGGCAAAAAAATGGCAACTCTACCCCTACAAACGAGTTTGAACAAGTAATTTTCCCGCTCAATAACCCTAATTTTTTTCATACAGATTTTCAGTTTCGCTTTTTGCGTTATGGTAGAGTTTCGGGAAATTTTGATGTATGGCACATAGATTACGTATATCTCAACCATAGCCGTAGCCCTGCCGATACCTGCTATCCCGATATTGCCACTCGCCAAAGTATAGGTGGCTATCTGAAAAAACTTTCGGCTATGCCCTTCAAACACTTCAAAGAACACCCCAATCCTGCTTCGCTTTTGGCAGATACTTTATTTTTTAGAATAAATAATTTAAGTTGCAGTTTTAGGGTTATCAACTACACCGCCGAACTCAACGACCAAGTAAGCAATAGCAATCTTTTAGCGAGTTTGCCCATCACCGCTCCTACTATCAATCCTTTCATTATTTTCCCAAATGATGATTTTATCTTAAAAGTAAAGCCACAAAGTTTTTCTTTACCGCCTTCGGCTACCAAACTCAAATTGGAAACTAAACTCACTATCAATGTAAGCGACGGCAATACGGTTATTCCTCCCATAGATTTTAGGAATAATGACACCATTCGGCAAGTAACTATTTTAGATAACTATTATGCCTACGACGACGGCGAAGCCGAGTACGTAGCAGGTGTCAATCAGCGTTTGGGCAAAATTGCTGTTCGTTTCGTTTTACCCCAAGAAGCCCAACTTTCTGATGTAGATATTTGCTTTTTGCCTTTTGTAAAAGATATGAGCAATCAGACCTTTGTGCTTTCGGTTTGGAAAAAAATAGGCGGCAGAACACAAGAAGTGCTTTTTCAGAAGGCATTTCCTATCAAATACCCAAGCCAGCCCAATGGCTTTGTTCGCTTTCCTGTGGATAGCTTTCAAACGCTTTATCTGAAAGATACTATTTTTGTAGGTATCCAACAAACCACCGATGACCTACTTGCCATTGGTTTTGATGCCAACAATGATTCCTTTGATGAAGTTTTTTACAATATAGCAGGCATTTGGGAACAAGAGAGCAACATCAAAGGCAGTCTGATGATTCGCCCTGTATTCAGAAATGATGCCATTACGGCTCTCGGCGAAAATTCTGAAAATCTTATCCAAATTTTCCCCAACCCTGCTCAAAATTATGTTCAAATTGCAGGAATTTCCCCACTCCATATAGAACTCTACGATTTACAAGCCCGAAAGCAAAATTTTTCTTGGGATAAAACTCGCAACCAACTACATTTTTCTCTTGCCAAAGGTCTGTATTTGCTCAAAATTCAAGACCTCAATGGACATTGGTGGCAGAAAAAATTAGTTGTAACAGACTAATTTAATTTCCCATATTCCCAAAATTCAAGGCTTAAAGGCTCAAAAATTTGAGGTTAATTTTCCTCTTTCTAAAACCTATTTCCTGCTTCTACGGCAAATTAGCCCTAAAAAATTGCAAAATTTTTTATTTTTTTGGTTACCTTTTGGGTGCAAATTGTATCTATGAACAAATGAGAGACGAAGAAATTTTAGAGCGTATCCGAAAAGGTGATGAAACTGCTCTACAATATCTTTACAAGAACAATTACCGAACTATTCTTCGCTTGGTTGTCAAAAACAACGGCACTGAAAGCGAAGCCAAAGATGTTTTTCAAGATGCTCTCATTTCACTTTGGGAAAGTGTCAGGAAACCAGATTTTACACTAACCTCCAAATTGAGTACCTATTTGTACAGCGTTTGCCACAATTTGTGGCTTAAAGAGCTCAAAAAAAAGACAAGGTTTGCTGATAGAGAAGTTCCCGAAGATAGCCTCACCGATACCCAAAGTTGGGAGCGTGAGGAAAAAATTAAAATTATGCAATCTTGCATTGAAAAATTAGGCGAATTGTGCCGAAAAATTTTACAATATTATTATTTTGACGAACTTTCCATGCAAGATATTGCCGATAAGCTGGGTTTAGCCAATGCCGAATCGGCAAAAAGCAAAAAATACAAATGCAAGAAAGAATTAGACGACATCATAAAAACACATTTTACCACCAAAGATTTATTGGATTGAGTTATGAAGGACACTAAATTTTATGAAATGGATTTTATTGAGGCTTATGTGAAGGGGAAAGTATCGGAAGCCGAAAGCCAAGCTATGCAAAAACTTATCGCCCAAGACGCTCAATTAGCGGCAGAGGTTGAAATGCAAAAGGATTTGCAAGAGGCTTTGGCACGCACTCGCAGAGCCGAACTCAAACAACTGCTCCAAAATACACCTGTTCCTACGCATACCTTTTCACCTACTACTTCGCAATGGATTGCCGCAAGTGTGGGAATAGTAGGCTTGATAGTAGCTATTTGGTTGGGTGTAAAATATTGGAATAGCGAAAAAATAAACGAAACACAAGCCACTATTTTGAAGCCACAAACTGAAAATTTGAAAGAGGAAACTCCAAAAGTTGCTGAAAACACTGCTACAACTAATGAAAAGGCTGTAAGCCCAGACTCTCAAAAACTTACAACCGAAAACACACAAAAACCTAACGAAAACAAAAAAGCAGAAAAGCCCAAAGATTTTGCCAAAGAAATTTTCTATCAATACGATGGTAAGAATGTTCTGCAAATATTTGGTGATTTCAGTTACGAAATTTTAGAAAATATCCCTACCAAAGAGGGCGAAAAAAATTTCATATTCGTTCAAAACAAATTTTATGAACTGGTGCCTACACCCGAAGATGAAGTGAGAAACTTAAAAGAAAATGAAGTTAAAAATCCTGATTTAATACGTTTGCTCTCCGAAAGGTTAAAAAACAAATAGCAAGAAGTCCGCTGGGTAGCGGACTTTTTTATGCTACTCTCCCTTTGCGTTCCCCAATAATCCATACTTGCAAATGTAGAGAAAGATTTTTAGCTTTGCGGTATCGTCTCTTTGCAAAAAATCTATGACCTCTTTCCCTTCCAAACTTATTGAAGAAGCTGTAAGTGAAATAGCAAAGCTACCAGGTATTGGCAGAAAATCAGCTTTTCGGGTGGTTTTACATCTTCTCAAACAAGAGCCTTCTTTTACTGATAATCTGACTTCTGCTCTTTCTCGCTTGCGTAACGAAATCTGCTATTGCTCACGCTGTTTCAATATTTCTGATGAAGAAATTTGCTCTATTTGTGCAAGCAACCAACGCGATACAAGTGTTATTTGCGTAGTAGAAAATTTTAAGGATTTGCTGGCGGTGGAAAATACAGGGCAATTCAAAGGTTTGTATCACGTTTTGGGCGGACTGATAGCCCCCATTGAAAACATCACACCCGATAAGCTCAAAATTCAAGAGCTTATCCAAAGAGTTGAAAATGAAAATATTACAGAAATTATTTTTGCCCTTTCGGCAAGTATAGAAGGCGATACAACTGCTTTTTACATTACCAAACAACTCAAACACCTTACTCATCTGAAAATCACTTCTTTGGCTCGTGGCTTACCCATTGGCAGCGAATTGGAATATGCTGATGAAATTACCTTAGGACGAAGCATTCAGGCAAGGGTAGCTTACGGAACTTAAATACTTTGTAATTGTTAGGTCAATTTGTAATAGGGAAACGGAAAGCAAGAGGCAAGAAACAGGATTTTAGACAATTTTTTTTCAAAAAACTTGAATTTAATGAAACATACGCACCCTTTTTTTAATCTCATCATCATTACTTTGGTAGTTTTTGGCACTTCGGTAATAGCCCAATTTGTAGGAATACTCTTAGCCTCACTGGCAGTAGGCAAAGATTTTGTTGAAGTTACCAATATTTTGCTTGAAAAATCCAATATTTTTCCACAACAACGGGAAATTTTGTGGATAGTTCAGGCTTTTTCTTTGCTCGGCGGTTTGGGTGGAGGGGCTTTTCTGTATCAGTCTTGGGTGGCTCGTTCTCGTTTTTCGGAATTAAGCCCCAATACTAAAATTGATGCCTCTGCTTTACTCTGGGTAGTAGCCATTTTCTTTTTCACATTGCCACTGATTGCCCAGGTTATGCAGTGGAACAAAGAAATCAACTTTGGTATTTTTGATAAATCCATTCGCCAAACGGAGGCAGAATTAGAACTACTTACCCAAAAACTTACCCAAATGCACCATTTCGGCGATTTTCTGATAGTGCTTCTGGTGATTGCCGTTATTCCTGCATTTTCTGAAGAGTTTTTGTTTCGTGGGCTTGTGCAAAACGAGTTTTTGCGTTGGTTCAAAAATCCGCACTTGGCAGTTTGGGTTACGGGGGCAGTCTTTTCGGCAATGCATTTTCAGTTTTTGGGCTTTTTCCCAAGAATGATTTTAGGGGCATTGCTGGGCTATGTATATGTGTGGTCGGGAAATATCCTTTACCCAATGCTTGGACATTTTGTAAATAATGGCGTACAAGTGCTTGCCTTGTATTTGGCTCAAGAAAACCTTGTCAGCGAAGAAATCAGCAAAGACGATTATCAGTTTCCTGTACTTGTTACGGCTCTTTTTGGAGTGCTTTTGGCTGTTTCTTTGTACTTTTTCTATAAGAAGCAAAAACAAATATTGCATAGTAATTAAAGGACATTTCTCTAATACAAAACTTCAAAATGAATTACGAAAAAATATCAGAAAGCATTGAATTTGAAATAGAAAGCCTATTTGAAGAGCTAAGGTCAGGAATTTCTGAAAGAGAAGATAGTAGGGCTTTTGGGGCAATGATTGAAAAGCGAATAACTGAAAATTGGAATAAAATATGCTCTAATTTAGGCTTTCAGGCAATAGATATTCCAGGCAGAAGGACAATCTTTGATTTTGCTTGCAACATAGAAAACAAACTTTTCGGATTTGATGTAAAAACCAAAGACTTAGACTCCACACGATATTCGGATGGCGGCGTATGTGCTGTTGGAAATCTTCTCAAATTTCTTGCAAATGATAAAGGCGTTTTTATGATTGTTGAGTTTGGACACGAAAAATCTACAATAAAAAATAGCAGTAGAGATATAGAGTATATTCGTGTCGCCCCTTTTCATTGTCTGCCCGAAAATACATACAGAATTGAAAATCTGGGTACTGGTCAAGTTAGATTGAACTATACAATAAATCAAGTATGGGACGAAATTAAATGGGATAGATCTTACAATGAATTCTTTGATATTTTTTGCGAACTTGCAATGGCTCACTACAAAAGAGTGAAAGCAGATGCAGAAAAACGAATTAAATCCATTGAACAATTTAAAGATGGCGGATACCAAAATTTTCGGTTTATCAGATAAGAACTTAAAAATTGGTGATGTATTTACTCCTCTAAATTGGGGTGAATTTGCTATTGAAAAATTTGGACTATTTCCAAAATGGCTTAATGGTGCCACTGTGTTTGACCCAACAATGGGCGAAGGTAACTTATTGGAAGCCTTCATTTCTTATGGCTTGGCAAAAGGTTTTACCATTGATAACCTCCCTACTGAAAGACTTTTTGGTAATGAATTGAATAATAACTACTTTCATAAAGCATTAGAAAAATTTAGCCAAAAATATGGCTTGGATATGTCGCTAAACTTCAGCAATGAAGATATTCTGCATCTCAATCCCAAACAATTTGATATTGTTTTCGGAAATCCTCCTTGGCAAAACTTTGTTGATTTACCCGAAAGCTACAAGGAGCAGATTAAAAGCTACTTTTTTAAGTATGACTTGATAGGAAATAGTCAGAACCTTCTATTAGGCGGAAGTAGAATTGATATTGCCGCACTCATTATTCAAATAGCAATGAAAGATTTTTTAAGGCAGAATGGTGAGGCAATTTTATTTATGCCACTTTCATTGCTCTTGAATGAGGGGGCAAATAAAAATTTTAGAACATATAGTGTTCAAGAAGTTAAATACTCTTTAAGTAGTGTCTTTGACTTTTATGATAAAGATGTGTTTGGTAGCGTAGCAACACGTTACGGGCTTGTTCATTTTATTCGCGATAAGGAAACTATTTTTCCAATACCTTATTTTCGTTATGAAAATGGCTCTTGGGTGGAACATATTGCCAAACCCCTATTTCACAAAACAGACCCATTGAGCATTATTCCCAAAGAGTGTAATAGCTTTACTATTAAACAAGTGGTATTGAAGAAAGAATCAAGTCCAAGGCAAGGTGTCAATACGGGTGGAGCAAATGATGTTTATTTCTTTGATAAATATGAGAAAGTAAATGAAGAATTAGTCAGAGTTTCTAATAAGAGCAAGGTAGGCATTATTCTTCCAAAAAAATTTGTTTTTCCACTCATTACCTCAAAAGAGTTTATCACAGACACAGAAGAACATAATCCTTCTAAATGGGTTCTTTTACCCTATAATCTGAATGGCAAACCTTTGGAATGGAAACAAATACAAGAATATCCCGAACTTCAATGCTATCTTGAAGCCAACAAAGCAATACTAAAAAGTAGAAAAGGTGTAATGCTGAATGCGATACTTTCTCGTGGGTATTGGTGGGCTATGCTGGGAGTAGGTGAATATAGTTTTTTCCCTTACAAAATTGTATGGGAAGCCTACGGCAAAAATAGTTTTAATCCAAAAATTTTTGAAGGTTCTTGGCAAGCAAACCAATCATTACAAGCATTTATACCTGTTAAGTCATTATCAGAAGCTCAAAGGGTACAAACGGAATTGTCAGACAAGCAAATTGAAAACTATCTACTATCCTTAAAAATGGAAGGAACAATGAACTGGGCACAACCCGGAAAAATTAAGAAAATAATAAAGTATGAAGAAGAACCTTTGAAGTTATTCTGCAAATAAGTTTGTCTAATCGCTCTTCGCAAATTTCATATTTTGCTTTCAAAATTTTTCAACTTTATTCAACCATTCCCAAGTTTTCTGCAAACCTATTTTTAGAGGTGTAATGGCATATCCTAACTCTGTTTGAGCTTTTTGGCTACTTACCTGCCAATCGTATAAGTATTTTTTCACAAATGGTGGTGTAATAAGCGGTGCAGTGCCTACCAAGCGAGTTTTAAGCATTTGCAAATGAGCAAAACTATTCATCACAGCCACAGGCAAAGGCACAAGCCAACGCTTTTTACCTGTAATTTCTGCAAAAATATTGAAAAGCTCTTCATAGCTCACATTTTCGCCACCAAGAATATACCGCTCTCCACTTCTGCCTTTTTGCATAGCCAGCAAATGTCCCTGAACTACATCATCAATAAAAACATAATTGCCAATTTTTTTGCCATTACCGGGCAAAATCCGCCATTTGCCTTGGGCATATTTTTCCAAAAGCATTGTTACAGCATTGCTTTGGCTTCTTTGCCCACCCCCATACACACGCGTAGGATTCACCGTAACTATCTCCAAACCTTTATCCAAGAGTTTTTGCACTTCTTTCTCGGCTTGGGCTTTGGTTTTTTCGTATTCGGTGCTTAAAGGCACTTGCAAAGGGGTATTTTCAGTAACCACTTCGCCATTCAGCGAAGCCCCCAAAACTCCTGCCGTAGAAGTCAGCACAATACGTTTCACACCCAATTCTATCGCCGTTTGAACAATATTTAATGTACCTTTGACATTCATTTCATAAAAACTCTGCGGATTTTTATCCCAAACTTTCGCCTGTGCCGCCAAATGATATACCTGCTCACATTCTTGCATAGCCTTTTGGATTTTTTCTGCTTCCAATAGGTCGCCCTGAAAGGAACGTACATTAGGCATTTGAGCAAATACTTCTTGGGCTTTGGGTACAGAACGCACCAAAATATGCACCTCATTTTGAGCATTTTCGGCTAATTTCTTTACCAACTGCTCACCTACAAAGCCTGTTGCACCTGTTACAAAGATTTTCATAATTACTTACCGATACAGAATTTTGAAAAAATATAATCCAGTAAATCCTCACTGCTTACTTCACCAATAATTTCGCCCAAATGCCGAATAGCCTCACGAATATCCGCCGCCAGCAAATCCGTTGTAATTGCCGTATCAATATCTATCAGCACTTTTTGCAGAGATTGTTGCGTTTTGGCAAGTGCCTCATAATGCCTCACATTGCTGATAACTATATCCGAATGACTTACTTTTTGCTCCTTCACAAGCCCAATAAGGGCATTTTTCAGTTTTTCTATTCCTTTTTGCTCTTTGGCAGAAATACACAAAGCCTTGGGGATTTGTTCAAGCTCAGCAATTTTTTCAGCGGAAAGTTTATCCGTTTTATTGAACAAAATAAAATAAGGTTTTTGCAGTTTTTGCAATTCTTTTTGCAAAAAGTCAAGGTTTTCGCTCATTTCAGAGCTATCTATGAGGTATAAAATGAGCGAGGCTTCTTGCATTTTTTGCTTGGCACGCTCTACGCCAATAGCTTCAATGGTATCTTGTGTTTCACGCAAACCCGCTGTATCAATGAAACGGAAATGAATACCCTCCAAAGTGATTTCGTCTTCAATAATATCGCGGGTAGTGCCTGCAATATCCGAAACAATCGCTTTTTCTTCTTGCAAAAGCGTATTGAGCAGTGTGGATTTCCCCGCATTAGGCTTACCCACAATTGCCGTAGGAATACCATTTTTCAAGACATTGCCCCAAGCAAAAGACTGCAAAAGTTCATTTACGTATTGCGTAACATTTTGCAGAAAACTTTTCAATTCTGTTCGGTTGGCAAATTCTACATCTTCTTCGGCAAAATCAAGCTCTAATTCTACGAGTGCCGCAAAGCGAATGAGTTCAGCTTTTAGCTCTTTAATTTTTTGTGAAAAACCACCTCGCATCTGTTTCATTGCAATTTGATGAGAGGCTTGTGAGGCTGAAGCAATCAAATCGGCAACGGCTTCGGCTTGGGCAAGGTCAAATCTGCCATTCAAGAAAGCCCTTTTGGTAAATTCGCCTGCTTCTGCCATTCTTGCCCCTTTGGCAAGCAAACATTTGAGGATTTGCTCCACAATATAAGGCGAGCCGTGGCAGGAAATTTCAGTGCTATTTTCTTTGGTAAAAGAATGAGGTTCTCGGAAAATGCTCACCAACACCTCATCAATGATTTCCCCATTTTCAGCCCGAATAGTGCCAAAATGAATAGTATGCGAAGGTGCTTGGGTTAAATCTTTGCCCGAAAAAATTTCATTGGTAATTTCAATGGCTTTTTTGCCTGAAACTCTAATCACCGCGATTGCCCCTACACCCGCAGGAGTAGCAGGAGCGACAATCGTATCTGTAAGTGTATGCCTGAGCATTGTTTTTTGGAGCAAAATTAGAAAGTTTAGGAATAATTGCACAAAAATCATAAATTTGCTCTTGCAAAAATTATTCAGCAATGGCAAAATTCATCAACCCCTATACAGATTTTGGCTTCAAAAAACTTTTTGGTGAAGAGGCTTTTCAGACGGCAGAACTTGCCAATTTAAGCCCCGAACAACGTGAAAAATACGAAGAAAGCCTTATCTATTACCGAGATTTGAAAAGTGTTTTAGAAACAGCTATTGAGGAACGAGAAACTGAAATTATCCTTAATGCTATCAGAAAGGGACTTGATGATAACTTCATTGCCGAATTGACGAATTTGCCCATTGAGCAAATTCAACAAATTCGTAAGCAAATGAAATAAAATTACGCAAATTTCAATTTTTCTTTACGCGTAAGATAGAAAAAACGTCCTGTAAGTAGTACCGCCGAAGTAATAAGCCCCAAAGTTAGCCCTAACCATATTCCTTTTACACCTAAATCGGTATATTTGCCTAAATAAAAACTCGCAGGAATACCTACTACCCAATAGGCAAAAAGCGTTATCATTGTCGGAATATTTACATCGCCAATGCCTCTTAGAATGCCAACCCCTACGGCTTGCACCCCATCAGCAAGCAAATACAAAATAAAAATAAATAGCAAGCCCTTGGCTATCTCCATAACAGCAAGACTATTGTTTTTGTAAAGTGCAATAATATTTTCGCCAAAAACCTGCAAAATCACCGAACAAAGAAGCATCAAAAGGCTCACCAGCAATATAGATGCCATACCCGAACGCATCACCCGCTCACGACTGCCAATTCCCAAAGCACCCCCTACCGAAATAGCCCCTGCAAATGAAACCCCTGCCGCAATCATATACGTAATGGTAGCTATGCTCAAAATGATTCCGTGAGCGGCAAGAGCTTCCACCGCCAACCAACCCGAAGCTACCGTACAAAATACAAATACACCTGTTTCAAAAAAATACTGCAAACCACTCGGAACACCCAATTTCAAAATTTGCATAGTTTGCACTTTCGTAGAATTGCCCGCTAAAATATTTGGCAAAAAAGATAGAAAAAAATTGGACTCCAACACATACACTATCATCAAACAAGCCATAACTACCCTTGCAATCAGCGTAGAAAGCCCCGAGCCATACAAACCCATTTCAGCAAAGCCCAATCTGCCATAAATAAGCACCCAATTGAAAAAAACATTCACCAAAAGCCCTACAACCGTTATCACCATTGCGGGCATCGTAACGCCCAAACCATCGCTAAAATGCTTTACAGCCAAAAAAAACATCATCGGGAACATTGAAAAAGCTATCACCTGCAAATAACTTTTCGCCAAACTTTCTACGTTTTCTTTTTGCCCAAACCAATGGAAGTTCCAACTAATAAATAGTAGCAACAAAGTAAGCAAAAAGCCCAAACTAATAGATAGTTTCATTCCTGCAAAAAGGTATAAGCCACACTCTTGCCCTCTGCCCGAACTTTTGGCTTTGGCAACCAGTGGCGAAATCGTTGCAAAAACACCTATCCCCAAACAAGCTACCAAAATAAAAATGATATTGGCAATTGCCGCCGCCGCCAAAGGAGCATCATCACGCAGTTTTCCTACCATAATGTTATCAGTTACACCCATTAGCACACTGCTGATTTGTGCTACAATAATGGGCGAACTCAGCCGCAACATCTTGACAATTTCTCGCCAATACAAACGAACAAAAAAACGAATACGCATAAAAAGCGATTGTTTGAGTATTACCGCCTTAGGGGCAAATAATTTTTTTGCTTACTATACAAGAAATGTAAAGTTGTAAGTTTTTTTACAAAAATGCAAAAAACTTATTGGGGTTTTCGTAAAAACTTTTTTGCTTAAATAATGCGTTTGGTTTTGAAAGCAATTACCTGTAATTTGCCTCCTCGGCGGATAAGTAGATTGAGGGTTTGCTCTTTGGTATCCAAAAGTTCATAGACCTGCGAAATATTCAGTAAGGAAGTAAAATGATTATTGATAGCCAAAATTTCATCACCTATCTGCAAACCCGCTTTATAGGCTTCTGAAAGGGGGTGTATAGCGATAATTTTGTATTCTCGGTAAGATTTTCCTTGTGAAATTAGCTCCAAACCCGAAAATCCCATATCAAAGCCCTTATTATATTTCAGATTGGGCTGAAATATGCAGAGTTGTTGTGGGTAGTTGAGTATTATATCAAAACGCTCCAAAATTCCCATTCCGATACTACCATTCCGACTTACACCTTCGTCGCGAAAAGCTATCAATGAGCTATCAGGAAAGGTAGTCAGTACATTGAGCCAAACAAATTTACCTATCTGAAACTGCTTAATTCGGGCAATTTTGCCCAACACTATGCCATTGACTGCCACCCCCAAATTGCTCTGAATATGCTTTTGAGGAAGCTCAATGCCCCTTCGCGAGCCAATATCCAAAGACACCGAATGTCCTGCCCCTGTATCAATCAGTAAGCGTAAAGGAATGGTATCGTTGCGTTCATTCACATAAGAAGCCCAAATATAAGGCTTCTGACGTTGCAGAGTAATTCTATGCACGTGTGAAGGTTTGTATTTAGGTAAAATTTTTTCTGTAAAATATTGCGGCTCGTAGATGAGCAATTCTTTTCTGATATAATCAATTTTTACCACTAAATTTTTGAAAAAGTCATAGCCTACAATGCCGTGTATGCGTATGCCCGCATATTCGGAAATATAGTGCAAGGTTTGTGAGCAAACCAAAACACTTTGCTGAGGGGCAACCAAAGCTCCTATTTGCAAATGTTGTTTGGGTACAAGATAGCTCCTAATCACCTCTCCGATACCTCCTCCTTTTACAACAACTTTTCGCAAGTTTGTGGTATCGGCTTGCATTATCTGCAAAAAGGTGCTATCAATAAAAATACTCGTCCCTACCCCTGTATCAACAACAAAATTCAGCGTATCAGTCTTTTCATTGAGAAATAAAGGTACAATAATGAGATTATTGGCAAGTTGAAAAGAAATCCGTGTAAATTTTCGGTTGGGTTTGGCAAACTTGAAACCACTGCTTGGCTCTTGGGCAAAAGCAGAGAAACTTATACAAAAAAGCCAAAAATAAGCGATTTTCAGCATATTTCAGAAACAAGCGGTCAGGAAAAAGGACAATGAAATATTTTGTTTAGTTTTTGAACCTTGCTTATCATTGATAGCATTTTACGTAAAATGTATTTTTCAGTGAAAAAATTACATTTTAGCAATAATTTTTTAGCTTTGCAAACGTTTTCTAAACTAAAACTCAAAATCTAATTTTATGCTACACAAAAAACTTATTTTCTCTGCGTTAGGTTTGCTTGTGGCTTTTTGGGCTATGGGACAAGCCAAATTGGTGCAGAAAGTAACCAAGAAGGGGAATGAAATTGTAATTCCCTACGAAAAGTATGTTTTGCCCAATGGGCTTACGCTCATCATTCACGAAGACCATTCCGACCCCATTGTACACGTAGATGTTACCTACCACGTGGGTTCGGCACGCGAAGAAATCAACAAATCGGGTTTTGCCCATTTCTTTGAGCATATGATGTTCCAAGGTTCGGATAATGTAGCCGATGAAGAGCATTTCAAAATCGTTACCGAAGCAGGTGGAACGCTCAATGGTACTACCAACCGCGACCGCACCAATTACTTTGAAACCTTGCCTGCCAATCAGTTAGAAATTGCTCTTTGGCTGGAAGCCGACCGTATGGGATTCTTGCTTGATGCCGTTACACAGAAAAAATTTGAAGTACAAAGAGCAACCGTAAAAAATGAACGTGGGCAAAACTACGACAACCGCCCTTATGGCTTGGTGCAAGAAAACGTTGCCAAAAACTTATACCCCTACGGACACCCTTACTCTTGGCTTACTATCGGTTATGTAGAAGATTTGGATAGAGTTGATGTAAATGACCTAAAAAACTTCTTTTTGCGTTGGTATGGACCCAACAATGCCGTTCTGACCGTAGCAGGTGATGTAAATCCCAAAGAGGTTGTAAAACTTGTAGAAAAATACTTCGGACCTATTCCTCGCGGACCCGAAGTTAAAAATATGGCTCCTATGCTTGCCAAATTGGAAAAAGACCGCTACGTTTCTTTTGAAGATAACTACATTCGCCTTCCTCTTTTGGCAATGGTTTTCCCTGTACCCCAAGCCCGTTCTGCCGATGAAACTGCTTTGGATTGCTTAGCAGAAATTCTTGGACAAGGAAAAAACTCTATCCTTTACCAAAAAATGGTAAAAACTCAACAAGCTCTACAAGCCGCCTCATTCAATAATGGTAGCGAACTTTCAGGCGAATTCTTTTTCCAAGTTGTGCCTTCACAAGGAAAAAATTTAGCCGAAATGGAAAAAATGCTTCGCGAGGCTATTGCCGATTTTGAAAAAAGAGGTGTAACAGATGATGATATTAAAAAATTTGTGGCTCAACGTGAAGCAAATTTCATCAATCGTCTTTCCAGTGTTTCAGGAAAAGCAAGTTTGCTGGCGGCTTATCAGACCTTCACAGGCAACGCCAATTACATTACAGAAGAACTCAAAAGACTTCGTAGCCTGAAAAAAGAGGACGTTGTGCGTGTCTATAACCAATACATCAAGGGCAAACCCGCTGTTATTTTGAGCTATTACCCCAAAGGACAACGCAATCTGATTGCCGCAGAAGATAATTATACCATTGATAAATCGGGTTATGTAGCTCCCGACTACGGCTATGCGGGTTTGAAATACAACAAAGCCAAAGATAATTTTGATAGAAGCAAAAAGCCCGCCCCTGGTCCTAATCCTGTGGTAAAAGTTCCCAAAGTATGGCGTTCTGAACTCAATAGCGGTATTCAAATTCTAGGAACGCAAAACAACGAAATTCCTACGGTTACTTTGCTTTTAAGTCTGAAAAAAGGTGGTCATCTGAATTTGTATCCTGAAAAAGCAGGCACCGCCGACCTTTTGGAAGATATGATGAACGAAGGCACAGAAAACTACACCGCCGAACAATTTACCCAAGAGCTTGAAAAACTCGGTAGCTCTATTTCGGTAAGTGTGAATGATGAAGGATTAGAGTTCAGAGTACAATGCCTCAAAAAGAATTTGGACAAAACCCTCAAACTTTTTGAAGAGCGTCTTTATCGCTCCAAATTTACTAACGAAGATTTTGAGCGTATCAAGAAGCAAAACCTACAAGCTCTCAAAAATCGCCAAACACAAGCTACTTTCATTGCCTCTGACGTATATGGCAAACTTTTGCACGGCTTCAAAGAAATCAGAGCCTACGATAATGCAGGCACTATTGAAAGCTACGAGCAAATCAGGCTTGATGATGTTCGTTATTTGCACGAAATGGCAAACCTAAAACCGGGCAAAGTAAGTGGTAATTTGATTGTTGTAGGTGATATTACCGATAAAGAAATTTTGCCCAAACTTTCATTCTTGGGTAAAGTAGGCAAAGGTACTCCTGCCGATGATACCCCTGAGGCTCGTCAGGGTTTCCGTTTCAAATATACTCCTGAACCTATTCAGCCTATTGCCAAAACGCAAATCTATTTGATAGATAAGCCCAAATCTGCTCAATCTGAAATTCGTATTGGCTATGTAACGCCTGCTGTCAAGTTTGATGCTTTGGGCGAATCGTATAAAATCGGTTTGATGAACTATATTTTAGGTGGGGCTTTCAATAGCCGTATCAATCTGAATTTGCGTGAAGATAAAGGCTGGACTTACGGGGCAAGGTCTTCGTTTATGGCAGGCGACTACGATATGCGATACACAGCCAGCGGCGGTATCAAAATTCAAGCTACGGATAGTGCCGTATTTGAGTTTATGAAAGAAATTCGCAACTATGCCGAAAATGGTATCACCGAAAAAGAGCTTGCCTTCACCAAATCTTCTATCGGACAATCAGAGGCTTTGCGTTATGAAACTTCTTTTCAAAAAGCCGCTTTCTTGAATCGCATTCTCACTTACAATCTGCCTACTAACTTCACCGAAAAGCAGAATGAAATCTTGAAAAACATCAGCAAAGCGGAAATTGATGCTTTGGCTAAAAAATATTTGCCCTACAACAATATGGCTATTGTAGTGGTAGGTGATAAAAATGTTGTTGGCAAAGGACTTATGCGTTTGGGCTATCAGATTACAGAATTAGATGTAAATGGCAAAGTTTTGGTAGAAGATTTAGCCAAAGCAGAAGCCGAGAAGGCTCGCTTGGAAGCTGAAAAAGCCAAAGCAGAAGCCGAAAAAGCTCGCTTGGAAGCTGAAAAAGCCAAAGCAGAAGCCGAAGCTCAAAAAGGTAAAAAGAAAAAGAAAGACCGCAAGAAAAAGAAATCCAAAGAAGCAGAAGCTACGCAATAATACGCAATGCCCACATTAACAAAATGTGGGCATTGATTTTTGAAGGGCTAATTCAACAAGCAATAAGGTTGCTTATTATGCTTTCAATCACTCTCTTCTAACTCAAAAATTTCCTCAACAGGTTTTTCAAAAAGTTTAGCAATTTTCATAGCCAACACTGCCGAAGGAATATATTTCCCCGCCTCTATTGCATTTATAGTTTGACGCGACACTCCTACTTTTTCAGCAAGTTCTGCCTGCGTTATATTATGAATAGCTCGCTCTATTTTTATCCTATTTTTCATTTGAGACGTTTATTTTCTAAAAACATAACCCAATTAAAGCGAACAATAAACACTATCAAAGGCAAAAAAACATTCAAAAATAAGATATTCAGAAATTTTAATCCGTGAATGAATATAATACAAATTGCCAAAAAGACATAGTGAAAAAACATAGACCACTGCAAAGCATTCAGACGCATTTGAGCTATACGTTCATCTTCTACTTTTTCCGCTGAAAATCCCCACAATAGTAGCCCTGCAATAAGAATCAAGCAGGCAATCTCATCAGTAAAATTTACTGGACTAACTAAAAATTCCGCCTCCTTTGTCTCACTGCGAATTTCTAAAAACTCCAATTGAACCCCTCCATATACTGCGGCAATAGTACCTACAAGCCCCAAAAGGCTCATTAGAATACCCCAAATTTTATACTTGTGCGAAAACAAAATTTTAGTATTCATAAGTATTTGCATTTGTTTTACAAGACAAATGTAAAAACTTTTTTACAAAATGTAAAGTTTTTTTTACATTTTTTTAGAACTTTTAAGAAAAAGCGGCAACACAGCTAAACTGATGTTACCGCTTATAGGTTTCAGAACTTTATGGCAACTTTGCCACTCTAATATTCAAGGACAACTACATATTTCTTCTGTACTGCCCACCTACTTCGTACAAAGCTCTTGACATTTGTCCTAAACTGCAATATTTTGCCGCTTCCATCAAAGCCTCAAAAATATTACCATTTTCTACTGAAACCTTTTGCAAGTATTTGAGCATTTCGGGGGCTTTTTGAGTATTTCGTTTGTGGAAAGCATCACGCATAGCAATTTGATACTCCTTTTCTTCATTGGTAGAACGTATCACTTCGGCGGGTACAATAGTAGGCGAGCCATTGGGGTCCAAAAAGGTATTTACACCAATAATAGGCAATTCGCCTGTGTGTTTTTTCATTTCGTAATACATACTTTCTTCTTGAACCTTGCTACGCTGATACATTCGCTCCATTGCCCCAAGCACTCCTCCACGCTCCGAGATAGCCCTAAACTCATTCAAAACGGCTTGTTCCACAAGGTCGGTAAGTTCTTCAATGATAAACGAACCTTGCAAAGGGTTTTCATTTTTGGCAAGACCCAACTCATGGTTGATAATCATCTGAATTGCCATAGCTCGCCTTACGCTTTCTTCGGTAGGTGTAGTGATAGCCTCATCGTAAGCGTTGGTATGCAAAGAGTTGCAATTATCATAAATGGCATACAAAGCCTGTAAGGTAGTACGAATATCATTGAAAGCAATTTCTTGGGCGTGCAAACTGCGTCCCGAGGTCTGAATATGATATTTGAGTTTCTGACTTCTTTCATTGCCTCCGTATTTGTATTTGATAGCCTTTGCCCAAATTCGTCTTGCCACACGTCCTAAAACCGAATATTCGGGGTCCATACCATTGGAGAAAAAGAAAGAGAAATTGGGAGCAAAGTCGTCAATGTGCATACCTCGGCTCAGGTAGTATTCTACGAAGGTAAAGCCATTGGAAAGCGTTAGAGCTAGTTGGGTAATAGGATTAGCCCCCGCCTCAGCAATGTGATAGCCCGAAATAGAAACGGAATAGAAATTGCGTACTTTGTGGTCAATGAAATATTGCTGAATATCACCCATCATACGCAAGGCAAATTCCGTAGAAAAAATGCAAGTGTTTTGGGCTTGGTCTTCTTTGAGTATATCAGCTTGCACCGTTCCACGTACTACGGAAAGTGTTTCAGCTTTTATTTTCTCATACACCTCTTTGGGCAGGACTTGGTCGCCTGTTACACCTAAAAGCATTAGCCCCAAACCATCGTTGCCTTCGGGCAAAACTCCATTGTAGGTGGGACGAGGTACATTGAGATTTTTATAGATTTCATCAATTTTTGCCTGCACTTCTGCCTCCAAGCCATTCTTTTTGATATACAGCTCGCATTGTTGGTCAATGGCGGTATTCATAAAAAAGGCAAGAATCATTGGGGCGGGTCCATTGATGGTCATTGATACCGAAGTAGCAGGGTGGCATAAATTAAAGCCTGAATACAATTTCTTGGCATCATCAAGCGTGCAGACACTTACCCCCGAATTACCAATTTTTCCATAAATATCGGGGCGGTGGTCAGGATTTTCGCCGTAGAGCGTTACACTATCAAAGGCGGTGGAAAGCCTTTTAGCAGGCAAACCTTTGGAAACATAATGAAAACGCTTGTTGGTTCTTTCGGGTCCGCCCTCGCCTGCAAACATACGCGTAGGGTCTTCGCCTTCACGTTTGAGCGGAAATACTCCACTAGCGTAAGGGAAAAAGCCCGGAGCGTTTTCAGTCAGTAACCATTTAAGAATATCGCCCCAGTCTTCGTATTTGGGCAAAGCCACTTTGGGAACTTTGGTGCCTGAAAGTGAAGTATGATACAGGTCTTGCTCAATAATTTTATCACGTACCTGAAACTGATATTTTTCGGCTTTGTAGCGTTTTTTGGTGGCTTCCCAATCTTTGAGCATTGCCTTACATTCGGGGTCTAATTTCTTTTCAAGGTCGTTGTATTTGTTGATAAGGTCGGCAAGGTAGTCGGGTTCGCCTTGTATATGCTCAATTACATAGACCAAATCTTCGCTTTGCTCTTTTATTTCAATCACCTTTTTGCCAATTTCAGCACGAAGCATATCAATCGTACCTTTGAGTTGGTACATCTGACGAGCAATAGCAGTTTGTTCTTTTACAAACTTATCATAATTTTCACTGGTTTCGCAGATTTCAGCCAGATAACGCACCCTTTCAGGCGGAATAATATAGACTTTTTCCGACATTTTTTCAGTAATTTCAAAGTCGGATTGTAAAGCCGTAACCCCTGTTTTCTCTACAATTTTATCCATTATGTTTCGGTACAAAACATTTGTGCCGGGGTCGTTGAATTGACTGGCAATTGTTCCGAAAATGGGTAGTTGCTCATCAGGCGTATCCCAAAGATTTTTATTGCGTTTGTATTGCTTACGCACATCGCGGAGAGCATCCAAGGAGCCTCGCTTATCAAATTTATTGATAGCAATCACATCAGCAAAATCCAACATATCAATTTTTTCAAGCTGTGTGGCGGCACCATACTCGGAAGTCATTACATAAAGCGATACATCAGAGTGTTCTACAATTTCTGTATCCGATTGCCCAATACCCGAAGTTTCAACGATAATCATATCAAAACCTGCAAACTTGCAAATATCAATGGCATCTTGTACGTACTTGCTCAAAGCGAGATTGCTCTGACGCGTAGCAAGGCTTCGCATATACACGCGTGGGTGATGTATGGAGTTCATACGGATACGGTCGCCGAGCAAAGCTCCCCCCGATTTGCGTTTGGAAGGATCTACGGAAATAACTGCTATGGTTTTATCTTCAAAATCTAAGACAAAGCGGCGAACAATCTCGTCAATCATTGAAGATTTACCTGCCCCCCCTGTGCCTGTAATCCCCAAAACGGGAACCTTTTTGGGCTGACCGCTTAAAATTTGGTCTTTGATAGTTTGATAAACATCAGGGAAATTTTCAGCTACCGAAATAAGCCTACCAATTGCCAAATGGCTTTTTTCGCTTGCCATTTGCAAAAGCGTTTGCAAATCTTCTTGGGGCTGGGCGGCGGCAGAAGCCGAACTTACATTGCTACTTTCATTTTTGTAGGGGTTGAATGTAGGGAAATCACATTTTTGAAGCACATCGTTAATCATACCTTGCAAACCCATAGCTCTGCCGTCGTCGGGGTGATAGATGCGAGTAATGCCGTAAGCGTGTAGTTCCTCAATTTCGGAGGGTAAAATAGTACCTCCACCTCCTCCGAAAATTCGGATATGTCCTGCTCCTTTTTGTTTGAGCAAATCGTAAGCATATTTGAAAAACTCATTATGCCCACCCTGATAGCTGGTAATGGCGATAGCCTGTGCATCTTCTTGGATAGCACAATCTACAATTTCAGCTACGGAGCGGTTGTGTCCTAAATGGATAACTTCGGCTCCTGTGCTTTGCATAATGCGTCTCATAATATTGATAGCGGCATCGTGCCCATCAAAAAGCGAAGCCGCCGTAACAATACGAATATGATTTTTAGGTTTGTAAGGGGCAACTTGTTGCATAATATTTCAGATTTGCGTGAAAATTCTAAACAAGGTTTGTAGCAAATATAACAAAATTTAGAGCATTTTGCACGAAAACAAGAAAAGTTTTTACCTTATTTGAGCAAATCGTCCTTGACGAAAACAAAAGGCAATAGGTCTTGGACTGAATAGATTTTGACTATATACTCTCCCATATACAACAAAACCTCAATAGCTCTGCCCTGCTTATTTTCAAATTCTAACATTACTTGTCTGCAAGCTCCACAAGGCGAAATATACTGCCACAAGGCTTCTTTGTGGCGAGCCATAATCAAAATTTTTTCAATAACTACATCAGGAAACTGCACACCTGCCCGAAACAAAGCCACTCTTTCGGCACACAAACCCGAAGGATACGCCGCATTTTCCTGATTTACCCCTTCTACAAACTCACCATTTGCCAAATACAAACACGAAGACACCCAAAAATTGGAATAAGGGGCATAGGCTTTTTCGTTGATAGCTTTGGCTTTGCTTAGCAAAGTTTGCTCTATTTCTGAAAGTTCCGCCTCACTTTCAAAAACCTCATACCGAAAACTAAATTCTTTCAGTTGGCTCATCTCAAATAAAGATTTTAGTAGAAAATACGCTTTCAAAAGTACAAAGAAGTGGAGAGTTGAAATTTTTTAGTTTTTTCCAAAAACTCTCAAAAATCTCTAACTTTGGCTCTGAATTAACAAAATTTTTCCCAATTTATTGCAAAAAATCAGAAAATGCTCCTTATTCAGCAAGCTACGCTCAAAGATTTACCCACACTTTTGTACCTTGCCCAAGAAACTTTCCGTGAAAAATGGACACCCATTGATGGTAAAGAGCTTGTAGAATCCTACATTCAGAAAAATATGCAAATTTCTCACTTTCAGAATGCCCTGCAAAATTCTGATATTTCTTTTTGGATAGCTTTTTGGCAAGGCAAGCCTTGTGGCTATCTCAAAATTATTCGCAATGCAATCCCCGATAATTATACGTATTTGGGCAAGTGTTTTCTGCAAATTGAAAAGTTATATCTTTTTGCTTTTGCTCAAAGACTGAAAATTGGCTCGGAACTAATGAAAATAGCCTTACAAGTTGCTCAAAATGAAAATTTTGATGTAATTTGGTTGGGGGTTTGGAGTAAAAATGAGCAAGCTATTCGTTTTTATGAAAAATTTGGCTTTCAGAAAATCGGTGATTGGATTTTTGTAATGGGTGATAAAATTTGCGAAGATGAATGGATTATGGCAAAAGTTTTACCAAACTAAAATACCCCCCTATGGATATTGAAGAAATACGCAACTACTGCCTTGCCAAAAAATGTGTAACCGAAGAGTTCCCTTTTGATGAAGTAACTTTGGTTTTCAAGGTTTGTGGCAAAATGTTTGCTCTTTGCAATATCGCTGAGGAGATTTTATCCGTAAATCTTAAATGCGAACCCAGCAAAGCCCTTGCCTTGCGAGAAGAATACGATTTTGTCTTACCCGGCTATCATATGAACAAAAAACATTGGAACACCATACTACTGAAAGCAGGTGTTCCTAAAAAGCTCCTTTGGCAATGGATTGATGACTCCTACGATTTGGTAGTTGCTCAATTACCCAAAAAGGTAAGAGAAAAATATTTTCCCTTCTGATTTGCGTTCTATTTTTCATTTAGTTGGTTAAGAATACTCTCAAAACCTTCTAATGCCGATTTGAGATTTTCTACAATATCCTGAGCAATTTCATCGGGTGCAGGTAAATTATCCAAGTCGGTTAGGCTCTTGTCTTTTATCCAGGTAATGTCCAGGCTGGTTTTATCTCTTTCTATGATTTCGTCATAGGTGAATTTTCGCCAGCGTCCTTCGGGATTTTTTTCGGGGTGGTAGGTTTCTTTTCGCTTGTTGATGTTGGTCGGGTTGTAACAGTTGATAAAGTCCTGCAAATCTTCATACCGCATCGGGTTTTTCTTCAGCGAAAACTTGATGTTGGTTCTAAAGTCGTAAAACCAAATCTCTTTGGTCTGTGGCTCTTTGGAAGCGGGCTTATTATCGAAAAACAACACGTTGGCTTTTACGCCTTGCT